>NZ_JBXWSF010000009.1:0-78117 GCF_059613285.1 Ruegeria sp. BHSB058
CGGAGGAATCTGTGCCCCTCTCGGCCGTGGGCAAAGTATGAATTAAACGGTCGCGTGGATCAATCATACGTTGCGAAAAAGTGATTACTCGATCCGGAAACGATACATTCCCACCATCCCCCGTAGGCCGGGCTTCAGCCCGGCACCGGTCAGGACAGGAAGGGGAGCCACCTTTCAATCGCCTTGATTAACGCTTCGATTTTTTCCGGATACGTTGCAGCATACCCCGCTCCGGTCGCCGGAATACCCCACTTGATCAAAGTATCGACCGCAAGATCGCCTTTGCCTGCGCACCATTTGAGAAAGCTTGCCAACCCAGATTTAAACTTAGCAAGAATTGCTTCAATCCACTCGCGAGCAGGGCTTTCCTCTTCCAAAGCCGTCGAGAGTTCTTCGGTGGCTTCCCAGATCAAGGTTATCACGCCGGACAAACGTTCATCTTCGATGCTCTCAGGAGGGTTGTTGCCTCCGATACCGTGGCGCGCAGACGTTCGAACCGTCAGGTTGTCTTTCATGTCCGATAAGGCTTTCTCGACGTCCCACCGCGCCTGAATTTGTTCGATTTCGCCAGCGACAGCTTCGGGACCGGCCTCCCAAACGGCATCGTCGATCAGCGCAACACGGCGCTGCAAGTCCCAGTCGAGGGGTTTGCCATCAAGGAAACCGGCGTACCAGTTCTGAAACCAGTCGCTCCCGATTTCACGTGCGACAATGTCGAAGAAAAATGCTGCGCGTTTGGACGCATGAGGGCTTTCCAACAACCACAGTTTCAGAAGGAAAGGACTGTTTGCGTTGAAATCGTCGTTGAGCGCGTGATGCAGGTATTCTGTGGCCAGATTGCGAAGATCACCATCGGCATTGGCCGCGCCGCGAAAGTAGTTGTTCAATCTGCTGATCGAAGCACGACAGCAAGGCTCCGGCGCGCGCTCGCCGCTCAGCGCCAAAACGGCCTCGCCAATCGCGCCGAACCGAAAATCAAACGCGCCGACCTCTTCTCTAAAGGCGCGGTCGAATTCTTCGCCACGACGCCCCAACGTCTTTGGCAAATCCTTGCCCTCATACCCCACCACGCTGACCAGAAGGCGCAGGTATGAGCAAAGAAAATCATTCAGACGCTGCACCTTGTTGTCGCCCGACAGGTGCGACGCAACCGCAGCCGCCGCAGGCACCGACCGGAGGGCATTGCGCCTCAGAACATCGCGCAGCTTGATTTCATCGGCGCTCAGCAGCCAAGTATCAATCGTTTCGTTGCTCAGGGTCGGTGCGCCGTCGTTCTCCACCTTGACCGCCTTAAAAAACCCGCTAATACGCGGACCATGACAGACCTCGCTCATATCCGCAATTTCTCCATCGTCGCGCATATCGACCATGGCAAATCCACCCTTGCCGACCGGCTCATTCAAGAGACCGGGACGGTGCAGGATCGTGACATGAAGGAACAACTGCTCGACGCCATGGATATCGAGCGCGAGCGGGGCATTACCATCAAGGCCAACACCGTCCGCATCGACTATACCGCCGACAATGGCGAGGCCTATGTGCTGAACCTGATCGACACGCCCGGCCATGTCGACTTCGCCTACGAGGTCAGCCGCTCCATGCGCGCGGTCGAAGGCTCCCTGCTGGTCGTCGACAGCACCCAGGGGGTCGAGGCGCAGACGCTGGCGAACGTCTATCAGGCCATCGACGCCGATCACGAGATCGTGCCGGTGCTCAACAAGATTGATCTGCCCGCCTCCGATTGCGACCGCGTGGCCGAACAGATCGAGGACGTGATCGGCATAGACGCATCCGGCGCCATCCGGGTCAGCGCCAAGACCGGGCAGGGCATCCACGAAACGCTGGAGGCCATCGTCGCGCATCTGCCCGCGCCCAAGGGCACGCTTGATGCGCCGCTCAAGGCGATGCTGGTGGATTCGTGGTACGACAGCTATCTCGGCGTCATCGTTCTGGTCCGCATCATGGACGGCGTGCTGAAAAAGGGCATGCGGGTCAAGTTCATGTCGAACGGCACCCTGCACCATGTCGACCGCATCGGCGTCTTCCGCCCCGCCATGCAGGTGGTCGACCAGCTTGGCCCCGGCGAAATCGGCTTTCTCACCGCCTCGATCAAACAGGTCCGCGATACCCGTGTCGGCGACACCATCACCAATGACCGCAACGGCACCGATAAGGCGCTGCCCGGCTTCAAACCGGCGCAGCCGGTGGTGTTCTGCGGCCTCTTCCCGGTGGATTCAGCCGAATTCGAAGACCTGCGCGACGCGATCGACAAGCTGGCCCTGAACGACGCCTCCTTCAGCTTCGAGATGGAAACCTCCGCCGCGCTGGGCTTCGGCTTCCGCTGCGGCTTTCTGGGCCTTCTCCACCTCGAGGTGATCCGTGACCGCATCGAACGCGAATATGATATCGAACTGATCACCACCGCGCCGTCGGTGATCTATCACGTCTTCATGAAGGACGGCGAAAAGATCGAACTGCACAACCCCGCCGACATGCCGGACCTGTCCAAGGTCGACCACCTTGAGGAACCGCGCATCAAGGCCACCATTCTGGTGCCCGACGAATTCCTCGGCGACGTGCTGAAACTCTGCCAGGACCGCCGCGGCATCCAGATGGACCTGACCTATGCGGGCCAGCGCGCCATGGTCGTCTATGACCTGCCCTTGAACGAGGTCGTCTTTGACTTCTACGACCGCCTGAAATCGGTGACCAAGGGCTATGCCAGCTTTGACTACCAGCTCACCGGCTACCGTCAGGACAATCTGGTCAAGATGTCGATCCTTGTGAATGACGAACCGGTCGATGCGCTGTCGACCATGGTTCACCGCGACCGGGCCGAGATGCGGGGCCGCGCGATGTGCGAAAAGCTCAAGGACCTGATCCCGCGCCACATGTTCAAAATCCCGATCCAGGCCGCCATCGGCGGCAAGGTCATCGCGCGCGAGACCCTGTCCGCCCTGCGCAAGGACGTGACCGCGAAATGCTACGGAGGCGACGCCACCCGGAAGCGCAAACTGCTGGACAAACAGAAGGCGGGTAAAAAGAAGATGCGCCAGTTCGGGAAGGTTGATATCCCGCAGGAGGCGTTTATTAGCGCCTTAAAAATGGACAGCTAAAGGCTGGCCATTTTTACGGCGGGTGGGCGAAAGCGGTTGGCGCAGCCAACTGCGTGCCCTACGGGCATAGTTGCTTTAGAAGTCCAACACACCTTTGCAAAAGAAAATTCATGTATATTTCCCTTTGACAACTTATAGATAGATGCTCACTTTCGACGTACATTGCATCGGAGGTTTTGGTTGTCAGATTTGCCCAAAGGTGAGCTTCAGGTTTACTCGGAGACTACCGTTCCAGCTTTTGTCGACAATTGGTCGCCTGAGAAAAAGATCAGAGAATTTCGAAAATGGGTTGAGGCGAATTTTGTTCCCGAGGAAGAAGCCCGATACGACTTCAGTGATTGGGAAAATGAAGATGAACTCGCCGATGAATGGGAGCTGCGATCAATTCCGACAAAAGACCTTCTGCATCGGGCATGGGCGCAACACATTACGGTTTCCGAGTTTGAGAATCTGCTGGAAAAACTAGATGATAGCTTTCCAGACTATTGGGTGCCGCACGAGGATCGTGTTGACGTAGATGAAGTGGAAGAAGACGAGGATGAGGAGTTCAATTTTAGTGATTTGAAGGACAGTGTGCCTCGAATTCGTTCTTATCTAAATTTGTTCGAGGAAGTTATACCTGCGGGTATGGGGCACAATCGCCCACCAAGCGATAGTGTTCTGATTGCGAAAGAACTCCGCGAACTTCGAAAACTTCTAGAGTTTGTTGAGGAGGCCGAAGTTGAAGAACTGGAAGCTTCTGAAAGCAAACTGAGCCGATTGTCTGAACTCTCAATTGCTTTGTCAAAGAAGATCTTTGCTTACATTGGTGAGGTCGGAGATTCTTTTGTCAAAGAATTTGCAAAAGTTGCTGGCGAGCAAACCGCGAAATGGACGGCGAGGGGCTTATCTGTTTGGTTTGCTGCACAAGGGTTGAAATCCTTCGGTGAGTCAATTGCTTCGCTGTTTTAGCCGTTATCCGATACCTAGTTGAAGATTAGCTGAAAACACCCGCCCGGCGGCACCGCCGGGCCGCGCCGACCCGCCCCCATGGGGCGGCGCGTTTGCGCCACCCCTCGGGTCGGCGCTGCCCTCTGTTCTGTTGAACACCCGTAGGGCGGGCTTCAGCCCGCCATCCAACCCGGGCAACAGGCGCCAATCCGATGCATTGGCAGCACATATTGGCGGGCTGAAGCCCGCCCTACGCTACCGGATCACTAATGACGCTGCGCCCGTTCGGCCCTGAAACGGTCCACTGGGCCGTTTCCAGGACGGGCCTTACCCCCATAAGCCAACCACCGCCGATCCCAAACACTCCGACCAAAGTCGGCAGAACCGCCCGCCGGAAAAGTGGTATCATTCCGACACCTTTGTGGGAGGATACCCTGATGAAACATCTGACAATCGCCGCCGCCTTCTGCCTGCTGGCCATGCCCGCCCTTGCCGGGCAATGCCCCACCGACATTGCCGCCATCAACGCCGCGCTGGATGCGGGCACCGACCTGACCGACGAGCAGATCGTACAGGTCGAGGCATGGCGCGACGAGGGGCAGCAACTGCATGACGCGGGCGATCACAGCGCCTCGGTCGAGACGCTGGCCCAGGCCAAAGAGATGCTGGGCCTCAACTGACACCGGCATCCAGGGGGCGTGCAGCATCACCCCGCCGCGCGTCCCATCAATCGGCGCCACCACCGGATCTGGTCGCGCTGCATCACCTCTCCGCCCTCCACCGGGTCCAGCCCGCCGCGCTGCAGGATGCGCCGTTCCTCGGCGCGGGTCATCTGCACCTCGCGCACCCGCAGCGCCGCCTCGCGCGCGGTGACATAGGTGCCATCCGGCCCCGGCTCCATCCCCGGAATGCCCCTGCCGCGTGACCACCAGCCACGCAGCCCGCTCAGCGGGTGCCGCCAGCCGATCTGTTCGTTGTCCGACAGGTCCCAGATGCGCTCTGCCTCGGGGATCGAAACCAGCGCCGCCAGCGCCCGCCCGCGCCGGGTCAGGATGATCACCTCGCGCGGGTCCTGGGCGCGGGTCACAAGCTGGCTCAGCTCGGCGCGGGCGCGGGAAATCGGGATGAGCATGGGCGAATCTCCTTTGTACGATTCGGACAACCGGGGGTCTGAAACTGGGACATTTCGGTAAATTCGGCCCTGCCGCGGCGTACGATCGCCTTTGCACCTGCAGAAAGACGCGATTTTCAGGCGCAGAAAAGGTGCCCCGGTTTTTCCGGTTTTAACCGCGCGTGGCAGCACCGGTTTTCAGGTTGTCCACATATTCGTACAAGTGGATATCAACACGTTATCCCCGTCTAATTTTCATGCTGCAGTGCTATTTTCTTGTCTGGCGGCAGGGCCGGTGCAACAGTTGGTCCATCGCAAGGGTTCTTAGGAACCGGAGCGGGACGCACAGGCCAAGGGGGTCGGAGTTGACGGAAGGCAGGTCTTAGGATTTGCGTTTCATCGCAAAGGCTTACCGGGAACAGGTCGGTCGCGAGGGGTCTTCGGGCTCATGGCGAAGGATCGGTTTTTCATAAGGGTTGTGCGGGTCGTGTGGGGTCCCTCGGATCTCATGCGGCGGCACTGGTCCTTCGGGATCGGGGCAAACGGTCAGGTGTACTTTTCGGAGGAAGCCAGGCCACTAAGGCGTCAGGGGTATCCGTCTGGATGCATGCGAAGACCGCGTCTGAGCACCTGACGCCTTTTCCTTTTTCAGGTCGGGATCATACAGGCCACCACTCGTAACCCATTGAAAAGAAACGGGGATCAACTGCATGAGCAGTCAATCCCCGTCGTCAGCGTCTGCTGATGCATTACCGCGTCCATGCACCTGTGATGCCATGGCTACCCGGTTTGCGGGACTGGTACAACCACATATTGCGGGCCATGCGGTTTTGGTGACCATATTTTGTTGAATGAGGCGTCAGGGCAACAGGCCGTCCGGTTGCCCGGAGCCGGGGTCAGAATTTCTTCTGAATATCCTCGGCCACATCCTCGATTGCGTCCCCGGCCTTCTGTACATCACGCCCCGCCCCCTTGGCGGTCTCGCAAGCGGCCAATGAAATAAGGGCAATGCCAACCAAAATCGCGCGGATCATGCTGCTCTCCGTTTCTTCTGTTTGCCGATCCCGTAGCACCTCTTGTACAACAAATCCAGCTTTGTCGCGCTGCCGTCACTTCTGTCGAAACAACGGCGCAAACAAAGCTGTCAAAATGAACAAAAGCGCCGCAGCACAAACAATACTAGGCCCCGCCGGAGCATCACCAAGATAAGCTGCGCCTAGCCCACCCACGGCAGCCATACCGCCGAGGAGAGCTGCGGTCATGGCCATGGCCTCTGGCGTTCTGACCAAGGGTCGTGCACCCGCCGCCGGGATGACAAGCAAAGCGGCGATCAACAAGACCCCAACGACCTTTATTGCAACAGCAACCGTCAGGGCGAGGGAAAGCGTCAGCCACAACTCCTCACGCCTTGGATTCACACCCGAAGCGCGGGCGAGGTCCGGGTTTAGCGTGGACACCAGCAGGGCCGACCAGCGCCATGCGATTCCCCCGACGATCAGCATGGCCCCGCCCCATATGGCGGCGAGGTCGGCGCGGGTTACGGCGAGAATGTCGCCGAACAGGAACGCGCTAAGGTCCAGGCGGACATCCGAAAGCACGGTCACCGCTACCATTCCCGCTGCCAGCGCGGTATGGGCCATAACTCCCAGCAACGTGTCCATCGCGTATCCGCGGCCGCGGAAAGCAGTAATTGCAAGGCCCATTGCAAGCGCCGCCACGATCACTGAGGGTAAAAGTGGTAAAGAAAAGCTGAGCGCAAGCGCGACGCCTAGGATCGCGGCATGGGCCGTTGCTTCTCCAAAATAGGCCATCCGGCGCCAGACAACGAAACAGCCCAAGGGGGCGGTCGCGACTGCGACGCCCAATCCGGCGAGAGTTGCGCGAACCATGAAATCATCGAGCATCAGTGCGTCTCATCATGCGAGTGCGGGTGGTCGTGATCATGCGAGTGGCTGTGCTCGTGCCGATAAAGTGCCATGGTTCCCTTGGTGCCACTTCCGAAAAGCGCGCGGTATTCCGGCGCGTCGGCAACCATCCGCGGAGAACCTTCGCAGCAGATATGGCCATTCAAGCACAGAACGCGGTCTGATGCGGCCATGACGACATGGAGATCATGACTGACCATCAAAATCGCGCATCCCAAATCGTGCCGAACCTGCTCGATCTGCTCATAGAACGCGGCGGAACCGGGTTGATCCAGGCCTTGTGTTGCTTCATCCAACAGCAACAGTTGCGGCCTTTCCAGCAGGGCGCGCGCCAAAAGAACACGCTGGAACTGGCCGCCGGAAAGATCTGCCATCTGGCGGTGTCGGATGTCCGAAACTCCGGCTCGTTCAAGCGCATCCAAAGCTATCGTGGACGCGATGCGCCGGGGCAGGCTCAGGAAGCGCTCTACGGTCATCGGCAGGGCCGCATCCAACGCAAGTTTTTGGGGTACATATCCGATGCGCAGCCCAGGTGCCCGGACAATGTGTCCTTGCGCCAGGGGTACCGCGCCAATCAAGGCCCTCAGAAAGGTGGATTTGCCCGACCCGTTTGGTCCCACGATGGTGACGATTTCACCCGCCGAAATTGCGACGTCGATATTGTCAAGGATCGTGCGGCCCTCCAACTCGATCCTGACGCCCTCGGCGGCAATGACCGGAGGGCTCATGCCACACCTGTTGCGCAAGTGGGGCAAAGACCCTCGGCTTCGACAACGACACGTTCGATGACAAACCCGGTCTTGTCCGCAGCGGTACCCAACCGGCCTTGTTTCAGTTCCGTTTCAGCTTCGGCTACAGCCTTGCATTCTCGGCAGATCAGAAAGGCCGGGACGTGGTCATGGGTGGGGTGGGCACAGGCGGTGTAGGCGTTCAACTGTTCGATTCGGTGGACGAAGCCGTTTTGCACAAGGAAATCCAGTGCCCGATACGCGACTGGCGGTTGCGAACCCAACCTCTCAGACGCGAGGATTTCGAGGATGTCATAAGCCCCCATCGCACGGTGCTTTTCCAGCAGGATTTCCAGTACGCGACGCCTGACGGGGGTCAGTTGTAATTTTTGTTGCCGGCATTTCGCTTCCGCTTCATGCAACGCGGTCGCAATGCAGGTGCCGTGATCGTGGTTGTGAAATCCTATGGCGGTCAAGGGGCTCTCCGTCATTTTAGTGGTTGATATGTTATAACGTCGGAACTATCAAGCTAACCTGAATGTAATAACATATCAACTGAGGCGCCATGTTTAGATTCCCGATCCTGGTGACGTTGCCCTTCTATGCCGGTTCCGTAGCGGCTGAAGTGCCGGTCGTCGCAACGGACATAGCACCGGTTCATTCTTTGGTTGCGCAGGTTATGGAAGGCGTAGGAGAGCCAAAACTGATCATCCGCCCCGGAGTATCGCCTCATGCCTATGCGCTGCGCCCGTCAGAGGCGCGTGTGCTGCAGTCGGCAGATCTGGTGATCTGGATCGGAGAGAGCCTGACGCCCTGGATGGAGAAACCATTGGCGGCACTGGCAGGTGATGCGGAGCAACTGGAATTGCTGGAAATGGATGGAACCATCCTGCACGAGCTTCGCGAGGCGCACGAAGAAGATGACGGGCATGGTCACGAAGGGATAGACCCCCATGCCTGGCTGGATCCGCGTAATGCGCAGGTTTGGGTGGACCACATCGCCAGAGCGTTGGCCGAGGCCGATCCGGAAAACGCGGAGACATATCAGCGTAACTCGGCGGTGGCCAAAAAACGGTTGATACAATTGGAGACGGATATTTCCTTGCATCTTGCCCCGATGCAGGATCGCCCATTTGTGACGTATCACGATGCTTATCAGTATTTCGAACAACGGTTCTCGCTCAACCACACCGGATCGATCACCCTCGGAGACGCCGGTTCTCCCGGCCCCGCGCACCTGGCGGAAGTTCGGGAACATGTGCAAGGAAATTCCGTGACTTGCGTATTTTCCGAGCCCCAATTTGACACACGGTTGGTGGATGCCGTGGCCGAGGAAGCTGAGGTGAGTGTGTATATCCTCGACCCGTTGGGAACAAAGCTTGAACCCGGCGTGGGGATGTATTCCGCTATTCTGAACCAGATGAAAGACAGTTTTTTTGCTTGCGCCAATGGCAACTGACTGGCTGTCAGGCGATCCGGAAACCTTCGATCAACTGCCGCAGTCCAAGCGCTGCCCCTGCGAAGATCGCGGCAAACGTGACCGGTGCGCTGAGTGACAGCACGCTGAACGCGGACATGCCTTGACCGACGGTACAGCCGATTGCCAGCACCGCTCCGATCCCCATGATTGCGGCACCGAGAATTTGCCTGCGCAACTCACGCGGATCTTCACAGGCTTCCCACCTGAAATGGCCCCGGATCATCGATCCAATCAACGCACCGGTCCAGACACCCGCCACCGATCCCACAGCAAAGGAGAGGGGGCGCAAACTGCCGGTCATGGCGAAGAGAATTGTTTCCCCAAGAGGGGCCGAGAAACTGTGTGAAACGACGGGAAGTGCCTCGAACCCGTGCTGAGCAACCCAGAAAGTTCCGGCCCAGCCGGACACAATGGCAAGCGCCACAATCAAAGACCAAAAGATGGATTTCGGGTTTTGCCGCAGCGACGGCGCCCACAGGGCGGCGATGCAAATCGCTGCACCCATCGCTAGACCGATGGTATTTGACGGCAGACCAGTCGCGTTGGCTGCGTGATGGGCAAGGCCAGGCAGGGTTTCACCAGACACCGGGATTTGGGGGAACAGGAAGTTTCGGATCGGGGCCAGTGGGCCGCTAAGTGTGACATAGGTAAATACCCCCATGACCAGCACGATAACAAAGGCGCGCAAGTCACCCCCGCCCAACCGCGCAATCGCGCCGAAACCGCAATTGCCGGACAGCGCCATGCCGTATCCGAACATCAGACCGCCGACAATGGACGCCAAAGGATTCCAACGGATAGACAGGTAGTAGCTGTTGCCAGGGTCAAAAAGACCGAGTGCGGCCAGAGCAAAACTTCCCATCACGGCGCTGCCGATGGCCAGTGCCCACATCCGCAATCGCAGGTCAGAGCCGCCATAAAGCAGGTCTTCAATGGCGCCCAGTGTGCAAAACCGCCCCAATCGGGCGGCCAGACCCAACAGAATGCCGCCGCCGAAACCGATAGCGGTGACGATTTGATGGTCGGTCAGTAACTCGAACATGGACCATCTCCCCTTGATCGCATGTGGAATTGACTTGGAGCATGCAGAAATAGCCCGGCCACCGCAAGCGGTCACAAAAGCTGGGTGCGTTGGCAGAAACCGAGTTTTTCAGTCAGTGTCTTTGCAAAAAAGGTCATAAACCGTTTCCAGCATGCGCCGGGGGCGGTCGTCAGCAAGACGGTAATAGATTGCCTTGCCATCGCGGCGCGGTACAACCAGCCCTTCAAGCCTCAAGCGCGACAATTGCTGAGAGACTGCTGCCTGACGGGCCGCGAGCAACTCTTCCAGTTCCGTGACGGATTTCTCGCCGGACACCAGATGGCACAGGATCATCAGCCGCCCCTCGTGGCTGATTGCCTTTAGAAAATTCGACGCCTTGGTCGCATTATCGACCATCTTGTCGAGTTCGTCTTCGGCCATATCGCTTGAAAACTTTGGCAGCGCCATCTTTCGAGTTCCCTACATTCCCAGTGGACGCTTCGAGCGGCTCCCCTCCGCTTCGGTCCAGTGGTCAAATTCGTTACACTTCTTGTCCAGACATTTCCAGCTACAAGTCCAATATTATTGCGAATGCGCGACCGTTCGGGCTCACCCACCTGCCAGGGATGCGATTCGGAACTCCGTGTACTCGACCAGCAACCGTTCAAGCAGCGGCCAGAAGAAATCTTCACCAGGGTATCCTTCGAGCCGCGCCAATTCGCGGCCTTGGTCGACCAACAAAAAGGTGGGGGTAAAGGACACGGGGCGATTGATCTGCAACTCATCAGTCACGGTGCGGATGTCGATACGGCGCAATGGAGCAAACTTGCCCTCGTGCGTTTTTGGATAGATCGGCGCGATTTCGGCGTCCCAACGGGCGCACCAACTACACCCTTTCCGTTCGACCATCACCAACTCAGCGGCCGCTGCGGGAAGGACCCACAGCAGAGCAAAAGCAATCGAAAGCAAGAGGCGGCGTATCAGCATGTGCAGTTGTTGACCTGATCTTTCCCATAATATAATTTGAATGTATGAATTTTGCAACCTGCCGTTTGGCCTGCCAATTGCTTGGATGGTGCAATGCTTGAAATTTCTCTGGTCGGAGCATTGACCGCAGGATTGCTCAGCTTTTTTACGCCCTGCATTCTGCCAATGGTCCCGTTTTACCTGTCCTATCTTGGTGGATTGAGCATTGCAGAGTTGCGCGGCGATGGCAGGATTGCCTCTGGCGCGCAGAAGAGGCTGCTTGTTTCTGCTCTGATGTTTGCCCTTGGCGTGACGACTATATTCATGCTGCTGGGGATGGGGGCCACTGCGCTAGGCAAGCTGTTTGGGCAGCACATCGACGCGCTGTCTTATATTGCAGCGGCGGTTCTACTGGTATTCGGCCTGCATTTTCTAGGAATAATCCGAGTTCCCTTTCTCTATCGCGAGGCAAGGCTGGAAAGCTCGGCCGAGGCGTCCACCGTGTTCGGGGCTTATCTGATGGGGCTGGCCTTTGGGTTCGGCTGGACGCCCTGCGTGGGGCCAGCACTGGCATCGATCCTGATGATTGCCTCGGGGATGGGGGATATTTGGCGCGGCGCGCTTTTGTTGTTCGTCTACGGAGCGGGCATGACGGCGCCATTTGTAATCGCTGCGTTGTTTGCCAAACCGTTTCTGGCATGGGTGCAGCGTCACCGCGCCGCGTTTGCCTGGGTCGAAAAGGCGATGGGCGCGATGCTGATCCTGTTTGCTGTGCTGATTGCAACCGGCGGGGTCAATTTGATCGCCGATGCAATGATCCGGTGGGTTCCAGGATTTGCCAGCATAGGTTGAATTAATAGGAGAGAGAAATGACAAGACTGGTTGCCGTGTTTTTTGCCGCCCTGCTTGCTGTACCCGTGTTGAGTGCTGAACTGGGTGATGACGGTCTGCATAAGGCAGACTGGATGCGGGATACATTCAAGGACCTGAGCGAGGATTTTGCCGAGGCCCAGTCCGAAGGAAAGCGCTTGCTGCTGCTGGTAGAGCAGCGCGGGTGTCTGTATTGCAAGGATATGCACGACAATACTTTCCCCGACCCGCGGGTGATGGCGATGTTGGAGGACACCTATTTCCCGGTGCAGATCAACCTGCATGGAGATACCGAAATCGTCGATGCCGATGGTGAGGTTTTGTCGGAAAAACAAGCAACCCGCCGATGGGGCGTTTTGTTCACGCCCACAATGATCTTTTTGCCAGTCGAGATGGACGCCGAACGCTCGGCAGCGGAACAGGCGGTTGCCGTTATGCCCGGGGCGTTTTCTCCGGGAACCACCCTGGATCTTTTGACCTGGGTTGCCGAGGAGCGCTATCTGGATCAGTCCGAGGAAGATTTCCAGCGCTATCACGCCCGCATGATTCGTGAACGGAACGATGGCGATACACGCTGAGGCGCGCAGGCTGAAAGAACCCCGTATTGAATCTTCAATCGAATTCACGGCTGAGGCGTGAAATAAAACAAAAAATTCATAAACATGAATTTGTTGTTGCGTTCCGTCTGTTCGGTGGCCTACGGTATGCAAAGCGAGTTTCGCCGCGCCCTGCGCGGCAGCCAAGGGGAGGACACATGAAAACTGCTTCACTGACATTGGCCGCAATTGTGGTTGCAGGCGCCGCGCTTGCAGAAACCGGCCCCAACGACGTTGCTTTCACGGAGGATGGCGCTGTCGAGGCTTCGTTGACCGGAAAGCCCGGCGACGCGTCCAACGGTGCGATGGTGGTAGGCGAAAAATCCATGGGAAATTGCGTTGCCTGCCATCAGGTTTCGGCCCTGTCCGACGTGCCTTTCCAAGGTGAAGTTGGCCCGTCGCTTGACGGCGCAGGGGATCGCTGGACCGAAGCCGAGCTTCGCGGTCTCGTCTCAAATGCGAAGATGACCTTCGAAGGAACGGTCATGCCTGCCTTCTATAAAACGGATGGCTTCGTTCGGCCCGGTGACGCCTACACGGGCAATGCGCCAGAAGGGCCGCTGCCGCCTATCTTGGCCGCGCAGGATATCGAGGATGTGGTCGCATTCCTGGCGACCTTGAAGGAAGAGTGAGGCGCGTTGCCTGTGTCTTTCAGCATGCAAAGGAGAATAACGATGGAATTCACACGTCGTGACACCTTGGGCCTTGCCCTAGGCGCAGCGGCCCTTTCGGTCCTGCCCTTCCGCGCAAATGCGGCGGCCGAGGATTTGATTGCGGAATTCACCGGAGGCGCCGAACTTGCGGATGCCGGAGTAACCCTGACCGCACCGGAAATCGCAGAGAATGGCAATACCGTTCCGATCGAGGTGTCGGCGCCGGGCGCATCGGCGATCATGGTTCTGGCTACCGGCAACCCGACACCGGGTGTCGCGACCTTCAACTTTGGGCCATTGGCCGGGTCGCAAGCGGCATCTACGCGCATCCGCCTGGCGGAAACGCAGGATGTTGTTGCAATCGCCAAACTGGCCGACGGCTCTTTCGCCAAGGCCAGCGCGACCGTGAAAGTGACCATCGGGGGGTGCGGCGGTTGATTGCCGTCCATCCGATAAACAGGAGAATTCACAATGGCATCTGGTGTTAAACCCCGCGTCAAGGTCCCGAAAAGCGCGGCTGCGGGCGAAGCAGTGACAATCAAGACTCTGATCAGCCACAAGATGGAAAGTGGTCAGCGGAAGGACAAGGAAGGCAACGTCATTCCGCGTTCGATCATCAACCGCTTCACCTGCGAGTTCAACGGGCAGCTTGTGATTGACGTTAAAATGGAACCGGCAATCTCGACCAATCCGTATTTCCAGTTCGAGGCGACCGTGCCGGAGGCAGGGGAGTTTGCCTTTACCTGGCATGACGATGACGGCTCGGTCTACGACGAGAAAAAGTCGATCGCCATCGCCTGATACAGGGCGCGAGAACAATGGCCATGCCGCACGGAACCGGCGTGGCCGACCACCCAAGGGAGGATATTGAATGAATTTCAGGGCAATGAGTGCGATTGCCGCATTGGTCGCCGCGCCGCTGGCAGCGGGTGCCGGTCCTGACGAGGACAACCTCGTTGTGAATGGCGAGATCGAGATGGTCACAAAAACTGCAGCACCGGCGCATCTTTCCGATGCAATGGATGAGATTTATTCGGGTTGGCGTTTTCGTTCGGATGAAACTCAGGCGCTTCAGATGGATGATTTTGACAATCCCGCAATGGTGTTTGTGGATCAGGCGCAGGAAGCGTGGGACACGGTCGAAGGAAGCGAAGGCAAATCCTGTGCGTCCTGTCATGGAGCTGTCGAAGAGAGCATGGCCGGTGTGCGGGCCGTGTATCCAAAGTGGAATGAAAAAGCAGGCGAAGTCCGCACTCTGGTGATGCAGGTGAATGATTGCCGCGAGAACCAGATGGGGGCAGAAAAATGGAAGTATGACGGCGGAGAAATGACCGCAATGGAAGCTCTGATTTCTGTGCAATCCCGTGGAATGCCGGTCAACGTGGCCATCGACGGCCCCGCCCGGGAAACCTGGGAGAAGGGCAAGGAAGTATACTATACGCGGTACGGCCAGCTGGAGTTGAGTTGCGCCAATTGCCACGAACAAAACTATGGCAACATGATCCGTGCCGACCACCTGAGTCAGGGGCAAATCAACGGGTTCCCGACCTATCGGTTAAAAAATGCCAAGTTGAACAATGCACACGCACGCTTCAAGGGTTGTGTGCGTGACACCCGTGCCGAGACCTTCAAACCGGGTAGCGATGAGTTCGTCGCTCTGGAGCTTTACGTTGCTTCGCGCGGCAATGGCTTGTCGGTCGAAGGTCCGTCTGTCCGTAACTGAAACCGAAAAACCCCGCGTCATTGTGCGCGGGGTTTTTCCGTATCAACAAATTCAATAAAGCGAATGCAATCAAGGTTAATAGGGAAAGTTGGTCCAGATGATCTCGCGTCGTGATTTTCTTCAGGTCTCAATGGCGGCTTCGGCCCTTGTGGGGGCGTCGGGTTTCGGCAACTGGGCCCGACTGGCGGCGCAGCAAAACCTGACGCAGGACCAGTTGTTGGAGTTCGAAACCTACGGAAACATCAGCCTGATCCATGTCACGGATATTCATGGCCAGCTGAAGCCGATATATTTCCGTGAACCCGAAATCAACCTGGGCGTTGGAGAAAACAAGGGATACGTGCCTCACATTACCGGCGCAGATTTCCGCAAGGCCTACGGGATCCTAGATGGAAGCGCGTCTGCTTATGCCCTGACGTATGATGACTTTTCGGCGCTATCCAAGGCCTATGGTCGCGTGGGTGGCATGGATCGTGTCGCTACTGTCATCAACGCCATTCGCGCCGATCGACCTGATGCTCTTCTGCTTGATGGCGGGGACACATGGCACGGCTCTTACACGTGCTACCAGACCGAGGGTCAGGACATGGTCAACGTCATGAACGCCTTAAAGCCCGATGCCATGACCTTCCATTGGGAGTTCACTTTAGGCAGCGAGCGGGTGAACGAGATTGTCGAAAGCCTGCCTTTTGCCGCACTGGGACAGAACATATTCGATGCCGAATGGGACGAACCAGCCGAGTTGTTTAAGCCCTACAAGTTCTTCGAACGTGGCGGGGCCAAGATAGCCGTAATCGGGCAGGCTTTCCCCTATATGCCCATTGCCAACCCACGCTGGATGTTTCCCGAGTATTCGTTCGGCATACGCGATGAAAACATGCAGGCCACGGTCGACGAGGTTCGCGCCGACGGCGCCGACGTGGTGGTCGTGTTGTCCCACAACGGATTTGACGTCGACAAGAAGATGGCGGGCAAGGTGCAGGGGATCGACGTGATCCTGTCAGGCCACACGCATGATGCGCTGCCCGACCCGGTGCTGGTCGAAAAGACCCATATCATCGCGAGCGGATCGAATGGCAAGTTCGTCAGCCGGGTAGACATGGATGTGCGCGATGGCCAGTTGATGGGACTGCGCCACAAACTGATTCCAGTCTTTTCAAACGTAATTGCGCCCGACCCGGCGATGACGGCGCTGATCGAAAAACAGCGCGCACCGTTTGCGGCCGATCTGGCCGAGGTGATCGGCAAGACCGACTCGCTGCTTTTCCGGCGCGGCAATTTCAACGGCACCTGGGACGATCTGATCTGCGACGCGCTGATCTCGGAACGAGAGGCCGATATCGCCATGTCCCCCGGCGTTCGTTGGGGGCCGAGCCTTGTTCCCGGCGACGATATCACCCGCGAAGATATCTGGAACGTCACCTCGATGAGTTACGGGCAGGCTTATCGGTCAGAGATGACTGGCGAGTTTATCAAGGTCATCCTCGAAGACGTGGCCGACAACATCTTCAACCCTGACCCATACTATCAGCAGGGCGGTGATATGGTGCGGATCGGTGGGATGGGGTACCGGATCGACATAAACAAATCGCAGGGCGAACGCATCAGTGAAATGACGCTACTCAAGACCGGTGAGGCGATCGATCCAGCGAAAATTTATGTCGTCGCCGGATGGGCCAGCGTCAACGAAGGCACCGAAGGTCCGATGATATGGGACGTGGTAGAGAGCCACATCCGCAAGCAGGAAACCGTCACGGTCAACCCCAAAAACTCGGTCAATGTCGTGGGTGCCTGAGCGCCCGCCAGCTCATTTACGCACCCAAGACAACAGGTGTGATGAAGTTTAAGGAGGCAAGTTTGAGATGAGTGAGAACTTCCTAAAAAACGCCCCGTCCCGCCGTCAGTTTCTTACCGGCGCTGCTGCTGCCGGGGCAGGGGCGTTTTCTGCGGGTGTGGTGCGGGCGGCAGAGCCTGACCCGCTGATCACGGAAATTCAGGAATGGGCGCGCTCGACAGGTGAAGGCGTGGATGTCACCCCATACGGATTGCCTATACAGTTTGAATCTGACGTCGTGCGCCGGAACGTGGAATGGCTGACGGCGGATACGATCAGTTCCATCAATTTCACTCCGATCCATGCTCTTGACGGCACCATAACGCCTCAAGGATGCGCGTTTGAACGCCACCATTCCGGTGCCATTGAGTTGAACAAGCAGGACTACCGGCTGATGATCAACGGTCTGGTGGATACACCACTGGTATTCACCTATGCCGACCTGGAACGGTTTCCGCGCGAAAACCACGTCTATTTCTGTGAATGTGCCGCCAATACCGGGATGGAATGGGCCGGTGCGCAACTGAATGGCGCGCAGTTCACTCATGGCATGATACACAACATGGAGTACTCCGGTGTGCCGTTGCGCACCTTGCTGGAAGAGGCCGGAGTGAAGCTGGAAGGCAAGTGGGTCTATGTCGAAGGTGCGGACGCCAGTTCGAACGGGCGGTCTATCCCGCTGGATAAGGCTATGGATGACGTATTGGTGGCGTTCAAGGCCAATGGCGAAGCGCTGCGCAAAGAACACGGCTATCCTGTCCGTCTTGTGGTTCCCGGCTGGGAAGGGAACATGTGGATCAAGTGGCTGCGCCGGGTCGAAGTGACAGAAGGTCCAGTGGAAAGTCGCGAAGAAACCTCTAAATACACCGATACTCTGGCCAATGGGATCAGCCGCAAATGGACCTGGGTGATGGACGCCAAATCCGTAGTCACGTCGCCGAGTCCGCAGGCGCCGATTACCCATGGTCCGGGGCCCTTGGTGATCACCGGATTGGCCTGGTCGGGCCGAGGCGCGATCACGGGTGTTGATGTGTCGGTTGACGGTGGCAAGAACTGGATGCCCGCTCGTTTGGCCGCGCCGGGCACCGACAAGGCGCTGACGCGGTTCTATCTCGATCATAACTGGGATGGTTCTGAAATGTTGCTGCAAGCGCGCGCCAAGGATTCTACCGGATATGTGCAACCCAGCAAGGCGCAATTGCGCGAGGTTCGGGGCGAAAACTCGATCTACCACAACAATTGCATCCAGACCTGGTGGGTCAAGGCGAATGGGGAGGCCGAGAATGTCGAAGTTTCTTAATGTTCTTGTCGGAACCGTGCTTGGCTCTGTTTGTGTCGCCGCGCCGGTATTGGCTGGGACATATGGTCTTGGCCGCCCGGCACTGCCCGAGGAAATTGCTGCCTGGGATTTGGACGTCTCGCCAGACGGTACCGGCCTGCCTGCGGGATCCGGTTCAGTGGAAGACGGCGAAATGGTATTTGCTGACAACTGCGCTATCTGCCATGGCGATTTTGCCGAAGGCGTCGACAACTGGCCCAAGCTGGCAGGCGGTGAAGGCACTCTTGCCGACAAGGACCCGCTCAAGACAGTTGGGTCCTATTGGCCCTATCTGTCGACCGCGTGGGACTATGTCCATCGGTCCATGCCATTCGGCGACGCCCAGACAATGAGCGTGGACGATACCTATGCAATAGTGGCCTACATCCTTTACTCCAACGACTTGGTCGAGGATGATTTCGTCCTGTCGAACGAGAACTTCCTTGAAGTCGAAATGCCCAATGCGAACGGGTTCATCGTCGATGATCGGGAGGAGGCCGAGGCGCATTTCTGGGACATCAAACCCTGCATGGAAAACTGCAAGGACAGCGTTGAGATCACCATGCGCGCCATGGTGCTGGATGTAACGCCTGAAGAGGAAGGTGAAGCTGTGGAAGCATCGCCGTCCGAACCGGTCGTGGATGAACCGGTTCAGGAAGCAGCCCTTGATCCGGCTTTGGTTGAACATGGTGAGAAAACATTCAAGAAATGCAAAGCCTGCCACCAGGTCGGAGAAGGTGCGCAGAACAAGGTTGGACCGGCGTTGAACGGAGTTGTCGGAGCCGCCGCTGCGAGAGCCAACGGTTTCAAGTATTCCAAGGCCCTGCAAACAGCCGCCGAGGGTGGCCTAATCTGGTCTGAGGAGGAGCTGGCGGCGTTTCTAGCCAAGCCAAAAGCTTACATGAAGGGCACCAAGATGTCCTTTGCCGGACTGAAGAAGGAAAAGGATGTCGAGGCGGTCATCGCCTATATCCAAAGCTTCGGGAACTGAACAATGCGCTGGACAGCAGTGGCATTGTTGGTCTGGGTGGTATTCAACATGCCCGCTCAGGCTGATGAAACAGCGATGGCGATCGGCGACGCGGGACGGGGCGAGCGGCTGTTCCTCCAGAAATGCGGAAGCTGCCACCAAGTGGGTGAAAACGCCGAGCAAGATGCCGAAGAAGGCACCGCCCGCACCTGAACAACGTTTTTTGATCGCATTATCGCCCAATTCGATGATTTCACTTATTCCGAAGGCAACTATCGCGCACGCCGCGATTGTATGGTTCAGGGAAAAGCATGCGTCATCGTGGTCGGCGGTGGTGCAGGTGGGGCAACCACCGCGTGTTATATCGCCAAAGATTCCACGGATGCCATAGCCGTGACCCTTTCAGGAGGCGGAACGCTGAGTTATGACCGGCCGGTCCTGTCGCCCGGGACCGGTTTCGTCGGTGGTTCTGTCGAAGGCTGGGACCTGACCGCGCAGAATATCTGTGTTCTGGGTGACGCGTGCGCGCAATGTGACATGCGCAAATCCGGGTTTTCCGTCAATTCGCAGGCTAAAGTCGCGGCCATGGCTGTTCGCGCGGCGCTTACGGGTTCAAAGCCGTTCCTGGTGAAGTTCTCGAACACCTGCTGGTCGCTAATCGATACCAATGATGGGGTCAAGGTTGGCGCGACTTATGAGGCGACCGAAGAGAAATCACAAAGGACGACGGCTTTATCAGCCAGACCGGAGAAGGGGCGGAACTGCGGCGGGCCACATACGAGGAAAGCGTTGGCTGGTACGCAGGTATCACCGCGGATATGTTTGGCTAGGTCACGAACCTACGACCACGCCTTGCGAAAGGAATGCGGCGGCGCACCGTATTTGGCGCGAAACTGTCGCGACAGGTGACTGGTATTGGCAAAACCGGTAGCTGCTGCAATTTCGGCCACCGTCATGTTAGTTTCGTTGAGGTATGTAAATGCCCGGGACAGGCGCAGATCAAGATAATAGGCCATCGGCCCCTGCTGTAGATACCGCTTGAACAACCGTTCCAACTGGCGTCTCGATATGCCGAGCCGCTCGCTCAGTTCGATGCTTGAAAGAGGATCTTCAGACTCCTTTTCCATCAACTGGATCGCCTTGAGAAGCGCAGGGTTTCGGCTGCCGATGATTACGGATTGTGCCGATCGCTGCGGTGATCGGTTTCCAGATCGCATGTGAATGCACATGTCCGCGACCATGATCGCCAGTTCCACCCCATGACGCTGTTCGATCAGGGCCAGCATCATGTCAATGGCCGAGTTTCCTCCACCACACGTGGTGATGCGCCCATCAACTTCGAATATATTCGGCGTCGGTGTCAGGTTTGGAAACGCTTCGACGAAACCGGGCTGGTTTTCCCAATGCAGAGTGAATTTCCGTCCTTCAAGCAACCCTGACTTCGCCAACGCAAATGCACCCGTGCAAATTCCGCCCAGCGACCGGCCAAACCGGTATTCCTTGCGCAGCCAATTCAGGACTGCTGGCGAGTAGCTCCGTTCCGGCTCGACCCCGGCGCAGACAAACCCCAACGCGTCAGAAGGTAGTGGTTCCAGTACTTTGTCCGGTGTAATCCGCAACCCGTTGGAACAGGTTATCGGCTCGCCGGTTTCTGTCATTGTGTGCCATGTATAAAGCTGTTTCTTGGTCAGTTGATTAGCGATGCGCAACGGTTCGATTGCTGCAGCCAAGGCAAGCATCGTGGTGCGTGGAAGCAGCAGAAAGCAGAACTTTTGCGGAGGCCCATCAAAAGCAAGTTTGAGATTGGCGGACGCTCCTTTCTGAATAAAAGGATCTCGTGACATGATTTCGACACCGGTTTTGGCGACATCAGATCGGTCTGCGCCGCGATTGTGTGACGTGACGTCGTTTGGGCTTCTCTAAACTGGTAACTCGAATGCCGATCGTCAACGTTGCGACGTCTTGCAACAGAGTTGCGACAGACATCGAAACATCCGAAACGCAGGAATTCTATCTGCGGGCCTTGCGGCCCCTCAGAGGCGGCACTAAGACTCGTGTAATCCTTTGTCGGGTACGGTCCCGATCCAATCGCAAAGAGCAGGCAGGTTTCTATGTTCGATCCAGTTGACACCTACATGAACACCCTCGTCCCCATGGTCGTCGAGCAAACCAGCCGCGGCGAGCGAGCCTATGACATTTTTTCTCGCCTGCTCAAGGAGCGGATCATTTTTATCAATGGCCCCATTCATGACGGCATGAGTCATCTGGTGGTGGCGCAACTGCTTCATCTTGAAGCGGAAAACCCGAACAAAGAGATCTCGATCTACATCAATTCTCCCGGCGGCGTTGTGACCAGTGGTTTGTCCATTTACGATACAATGCAGTATATCAAACCGAAATGTTCAACATTGGTCATCGGTCAGGCCGCTTCGATGGGGTCGGTTCTGCTGGCTGGCGGGGAGAAGGGAATGCGGTTCTCGCTGCCCAATAGCCGCATCATGGTACATCAGCCATCGGGTGGGTATCAGGGACAGGCCAGTGACATCATGATCCATGCCGCCGAGACGCAAAAACTCAAAGACAGGCTTTATGACATTTACGTAAAGCACACCGGACAAACCAAAAAAGCGGTTGAAAAGGCGCTGGACCGCGACAATTTCATGTCGCCGGAAGAAGCCAAAGAATGGGGGCACATCGACGAAATCGTCGAAAACCGTGCCAAGGCAGGCGATGACGAAGCCTGACACGGCATTTCGCCAAACCTCAGGCCGTCAACGGCGCGGGGTGGCAATTTGAGATTGTAGCGGTCGGTGTGCTGGCCTAAGCTGGGTGCACACGCAGCAGAGCGCCACCCTTGGACAGGGTGGCAAAGACGGAGCCCGAAAGGTAAATCATGGCGACGAATTCAGGCGGTGACGGCAAAAACACGCTTTACTGCAGCTTCTGCGGCAAAAGCCAGCACGAGGTGCGCAAACTGATCGCAGGACCGACCGTGTTCATCTGTGATGAGTGTGTCGAACTCTGCATGGACATCATCCGCGAGGAAACAAAAGCAAGCGGCCTGAAATCCACCGACGGTGTGCCAACACCAAAGGATATCTGTGAAGTCCTGGATGACTATGTAATCGGACAAACCACTGCTAAACGCGTGCTGTCGGTCGCGGTTCACAATCATTACAAGCGTTTGAACCACGCTCAGAAGTCGGGCGGGGATATCGAGTTGGCAAAATCCAACATCCTCCTGATTGGTCCGACGGGTTGTGGCAAAACGCTGTTGGCTCAAACGTTGGCGCGCATTCTGGATGTGCCCTTCACTATGGCCGACGCCACAACGCTGACCGAGGCCGGTTATGTAGGTGAGGACGTCGAGAACATTATTCTCAAGCTGTTGCAGGCATCCGAGTACAATGTCGAGCGCGCGCAGCGCGGCATCGTCTATATCGATGAGGTCGACAAGATCACCCGCAAGTCCGAAAACCCCTCGATTACACGCGACGTGTCGGGCGAGGGTGTTCAGCAGGCATTGCTGAAGCTGATGGAGGGCACTGTGGCCTCCGTTCCGCCGCAGGGCGGGCGCAAGCATCCGCAACAGGAATTCCTGCAGGTGGATACGACCAACATCCTGTTCATCTGCGGCGGCGCATTTGCTGGTCTTGACCGGATCATTGCGCAGCGTGGCAAGGGGTCCGCGATGGGGTTCGGTGCCGATGTGCGTGACAATGATGAGCGCGGTGTAGGCGAGATATTTAAGGATCTGGAGCCCGAAGACCTGCTGAAATTCGGACTGATTCCGGAATTTGTCGGTCGCCTCCCGGTTCTTGCGACACTGGAAGATCTGGACGAAGATGCTCTGGTGACAATCCTCACTCAACCCAAGAACGCATTGGTCAAGCAATACCAACGCCTGTTCGAACTGGAAGCTGCCGAGCTTGATTTCACCGATGACGCGCTCAAGGCCATCGCCAAACGGGCAATCCAGCGCAAGACCGGCGCGCGCGGGCTGCGCTCGATCCTCGAAGACATCCTGCTGGACACCATGTTTGAACTGCCGGGCATGAAAAATGTGACAAAGGTCGTGGTGAACGAAGAGGCCGTGACCTCCGACGCGCAGCCGCTGATCATCTATGCAGACGCGGGTAAGGAATCGGCCTCTGCCGGTTGATCTGCCGGATACAACAGCTTCAACGGCGCGGATTGATCCGCGCCGTTTTCTTGTGAGGTAATCGAAGTGATCAAACGCATTTCATCCGGGGGCGAGTTTGAAGCGAAAGTCGGTTATTGCCGCGCGGTGGTGGCGGGCGGCTTTATTCATGTGGCTGGCACGGTTGGGCAGGGTGAGACGATCGTCGAACAATGCCGATCGGCGTTGGGCATCATTGAAAAGGCGCTCGCCGAGGGGGGAGCCACCTTCGATAACGTTGTACGCGTGACCTACATGCTGTCCGACCGTCACGAGTTCGCGCCGTGTTGGCCCATTCTGGCGGAAACGTTTGGCGAAAATCCGCCAGCTGCGACCATGATCGAATGTGGGTTGATCGACCCGAAATACCGTATCGAAATTGAAGTCACCGCAGTTCTGCCGGAATGAGGTTTGCGGCCTTTGTCGCACTGGACCTTGGCGCGCCTTTGGTCCATACCTGCCAAGGACAAAATTCCGGAGGCAGCCGATGGGAATCCTGAATACTCTTCTGAAAGCCGTAACATGGTGGAACGGTGCGACCCTGAACACGCAAATCTATACTGCGCGCAAGGGCGTCAAGGTTGGCGAGGATGACCAGGGCAACGTGTTTTATCGCAATGCCGATGACAGCAAGCGCTGGGTGATCTTCAACGGCGAGGCCGAGGCCAGCCGGATCGACCCGAATTGGCACGGCTGGCTGCACCGGACCTGGGACGAGCCGCCGACCGACAAGCCACTTGCACACAAATCCTGGGAAAAACCGCACCAGGAAAACATGACCGGTTCGGCACTGGCCTATGCGCCGGCCGGTTCGCTTCGCCGTCCCGATCCGATCAAACGCAGCGACTATGAGGCGTGGAGCCCGGAATAGGAAGAGGCAGAGCAATGTCTAGCCACAACATGACCGAAGTCGTGGTCGGCGGGGTCGTACTGGCCTTTGCGGTCGCATTCGGTGTCTATGCCAGCCAGTCGGCGGGGCTGTCGCAAAACCGCTCCGGTTACGAGTTGGGCGCATCCTTCCGTTCGCTCGAAGGAGTGACCGTTGGCACCGATGTCCGCTTGGCCGGGGTCAAGATCGGTACCGTAACGGATGTGGTGCTGAACCCGGAAAGCTATCGCGCGGATACGCTTTTTTCTGTCGCCGACGGCATTCAAATCCCCGACGACAGCGCGGTTGTGATTTCCTCCGAAGGGCTGTTGGGGGGCAACTTTGTCGAGGTGATGCCTGGCGGCTCGCCATTTTTCTTTGAACCGGGCGACGAAGTCGAGGACACGCAAGGCGCGGTCAGCCTGATTTCCCTGCTCGTCAAATTCGTCGCCGGAGATGGGAGCAGTTCCGAGTGATCCGTGCGACTGCCCTAATCCTTGCCTTTTCATGCTGCGGCGGAGCACTGACGCAGGAAGCGGTAACCTCTGGTACCGGTGCCATTTTACGCGGCTTGGACAAGGTAAACGGTCAGACTATCGACGTGAAAGTGGCGTCAGGTGAAACGACGCCGGTTTTTGGATTGGAAGTCGCGCTTGGCGATTGCCGGTATCCTCCGGACAATCCCACGGGCGACGCTTTCGCCTATCTCACCATATGGGAACAGGAGAAATCCGACGAGTTGTTCGATGGTTGGATGATTGCAACGTCACCCGCATTGAACGCGCTGGATCATGCGCGTTACGATGTCTGGGTTATCCGTTGTATGACCCCCTGAGGGGTCTGCTCGATCTCGGCGGCAAAGTTAGCTTTGCCCTCAATCGCTTCCTTCAGTTCGCGTCGGTATTGCGCGCGCGGAACTTCGATTGCCCCGAGCGAGGCAAGATGGGCGGTCAGGAACTGAGTGTCAAACAGTTTGTAACCCGTCTGTCGCAGACGATCGACCAGATAGGCCAGTGCAATTTTTGATGCGTCTTCGCGGCGAGAAAACATGCTTTCACCAAAAAAAGCTGCTCCGAGAACCACGCCATAGACACCGCCCATCAGCCGCTCATCCTGCCACACTTCGACCGAGTGGGCATGGCCGCGTTGAAACAACGATTGGTAGAGGTGCCTCAGTTCGGCGTTGATCCAGGTTTCTGCCCGATCTGCGCAACCCTCGATCACACCTTGAAAGTCCTGATTGATGGTGACCCGATAGTCCGCCCGACGGATGCGACGTGCGAGTGAGCGTGAGATGTGAAACCCGTCCAGCGGGAATACACCGCGGTGCTGCGGATCGACCCAGAACAGTTCCGGGTCGTCGCGATGTTCGGCCATCGGAAAAATTCCGATGGAATAGCCATGCAACAAAAGTTCTGGCGACAGGCTCATGACGGATGCCCCAAGGTCGGACGAGTCGCCCGACCTGTTTTGCTATTGGGCCAAATTCTCCGCAAGCCAGTGTTCCAGCCAGTGGATGTTATAGTCGCCGCTGTGGATGTCCGGCTCCTGCAGCAGGGCGTGGAACAGGGGAACGGTCGTGTCCACACCGTCCACGATCAGTTCGCCCAGAGCGCGTTGAAGACGGGCCAGAGCTTCGTCCCGGTCACGCCCCTGTACGATCAGTTTGCCAATCAGCGAGTCGTAGTAGGGTGGGATCGAATACCCGTTATAAAGCGCCGAATCCATCCGCACACCCAGACCGCCGGGGGCGTGATAGGCTGTGATCTTGCCCGGACAGGGCGAGAAATTCGGTAATTTTTCGGCATTGATCCGCACTTCGATGGCGTGGCCATTGATCTTCAGATCGTTCTGGCCAAACGACATCGGTTCTCCTGCCGCAACAAGGATCTGTTCGCGCACCAGATCGACCCCAAAGATGCCTTCAGTAACGGGATGTTCGACCTGAAGGCGGGTGTTCATCTCGATGAAGTAGAACTCGCCCTTTTCATAGAGAAACTCGATGGTACCTGCGCCGATATAATTAATCTTGGCCACGGCGTCCGCGCAGACTTTGCCGATCCTCGTGCGTTCTTGCGGCGAGATACAAGGGCCGGGGGCCTCTTCAAAAACTTTCTGGTGGCGACGTTGCAGTGAGCAGTCTCGTTCGGCCAGATGAACCGCGTTGCCCTTGCCGTCGCCAAAGACCTGAATTTCGATATGGCGCGGCGTGGTCAGGTATTTTTCGATATAGACTTCGTCATTGCCAAAAGCGGCCTTGCCTTCGGCCCGCGCGGTCAGGAATGCGCTTTCCATTTCAGCGGCGGTCTTCGCCACTTTCATGCCGCGCCCGCCGCCGCCAGCGGTAGCCTTGATAATGACCGGATACCCGATCTCTTCACCGATCCTTTTCGCAGTCTCCAGGTCGGGAACGCCACCATCCGAACCGGGCACGCAGGGCACACCCAAGGCCTTCATCGTGTCCTTGGCGGTGATTTTGTCGCCCATGATCCGGATATGTTCGGCGGTGGGGCCGATAAATGTGATACCGTGATCTTCGACGATCTGAACGAAATCCGCGTTTTCAGATAGAAAGCCGTATCCGGGGTGGATTGCCTGAGCGCCGGTAATCTCGCAGGCCGAGATGATGGCGGGCATTGACAGATAGCTTTTCGGACTGGGGGGCGGGCCAATACAGACGGATTCGTCGGCCATACGCACATGCATTGCATCGCTGTCGGCGGTGGAATGCACGGCGACCGTCGCAATCCCCATCTCGCGCGCGGCGCGGATCACGCGCAGGGCGATCTCGCCTCGGTTGGCAATCAGGATTTTGTCAAACATCCCGCACCCTTACTCGACAATGACCAGGGGCGTGCCGAACTCGACCGCATCGCCATCGCCCACGAGTATGCGCTTGACGGTTCCAGACTTGGGAGCGTGGATGTGGTTCATGGTCTTCATGGCTTCGACGATCAGAAGAGTGTCGCCCTCGGATACACTGGCCCCAACAGACACGAAAGGTGCCGCCCCGGGCTCGGCTTGCAGATAAACAGTTCCGACCATGGGCGAGGTCACCGCGCCGGGGTGGCTGGCCGGGTCTTCGGCGGGCGCCGGTGCCGCGGCAGATGTGGCGGCCGGTACCGCAACAGGTGCTGCTGCCGGAGCGTGCGAGGGTGCCGCGATCTGAACCGGCGCGGCCACGGTCTGTGTAACGCGGCTGACGCGAACATTCAGGCTGTCCTCTTCGCCGTATTCACGCTTGACCTGTAGCTCGGTCAGATCGTTTTCACGCAGCAACTCGGCCAGAGCCTTGATGAACGCCACGTCCGCTTCGTGTTTGTTGTCTGTCATGAGTGTCCTCGACGGTTCCCCTTTGGCCCGTCTGTTCTTGCGGGCTCTGGTAAATTACCCGGCGTTATAGGCCATGAAATCAGCCATGAAAAGCGCCGTATGGGCCGATAGATGGGGGAAAACCTCAAAGAATACCAGTGGCCGAGGGCCTCAAAGAGGCATGCCAGACATCTTCGCGACCAGTTCCGGCAATTTGCGCGCACCAAATTTCTCCAAAAGTCGCGCTCGGTGCGCCTCGATAGTGCGATAGCTGAGTCCAAGTTCAGCGCCAATTTCCTTGGCGGACAGGCCACGGCAGGACAAGATCGCAACTTCGCGCTCTCGGGTGGTTAATTCCACGATCGGGCGCTCTTCGGATATGTCAGAAAAACTCCAGATACTGTGACGGAACGGATCATCCGGGGTCAACGAGCGACCACGTGCGCGGCACCAGAACAGATCGCCATTGCGCCTACGCATGACACGTTCGTCAGTATAATAACCGGTTTCCTTCATCACCTGCAGGCCACGTGCGCCGATCCTTTCCCAATCGGCAACCGACGGATACAGGTGCAGCAGTGGCATGTTACGATATTGTTCTTCCCCGCCGCCAAACATGCGGGCAAACTGCAGATTGCAGCGCCGGATGACCCGGTTTTCCAATTCGACCAGGCCGATCGGGGCATATTCAAAGGCGGCGTCGCTCATGTATTCATGGTGACGGGTATTTCTACGGAATTGAAGCGAAAAGGTTTGGATGACTAGGATTTTGCAACTATCGGAATGGGCAAGCGGCGAGATCACGGCGAAAACACCGCAGCCGATCGCCTTCGGGTTCGGTGATGTTGTGGGAGGGTGGGAATGAATATTGGTCTTTGGCTTGCGCGCCAGGCACAAATTAGCGGATCGCGGCCAGCACTTTATCTGGGGCGGGACAGGGTGGCCAGCTATCAGGAGTTTCATGACCGCGCAGCACGATTGGCGGGCTGGTTGCTGAGTCAGGGGATCAGGCCTGGTGACCGGGTTGCGATCTTTATGAAGAATTGTCCGGACTACCTGATTGCCAAATACGCGATCTGGTATGCCGGTGCGGCGGCCGTGCCGGTCAATGCCAAACTGCATGGGCGTGAGGTGGCTTATATCCTGGGAAATTCCGGTACCGGCATTACGTTCACCTCTCCCGGTCTGACCGAGGCTTTGCTGGAGGCAGATGTGCAAGGCCGTGTCATCGATATTTCCAGTGCGGATTATTCATCGGCGATGGAACACGAGCCGATTGCCGAGGTGGCACATCGCTCGCCGCATGATTTGGCCTGGTTGTTTTACACCTCGGGAACCACAGGTAAGCCCAAGGGGGTGATGATCACGCACCGCATGCTGATGGCCGTTTCGCTGACCTACAGGGCCGATGTCGACAAGGTTTCAGGGAAAGATGCCATCCTCTATGCCGCCCCGATGAGTCATGGCGCGGGTCTTTACAGCATGGTGCATGTGCTTGCCGGCGCGCGCCACGTTTGCCCCGGATCAGGCGGGTTTGACGAGGCGGAAATCTTTGACCTCGCCCGTCATTTTGATCGAATCCAGTTGTTTGCCGCGCCGACGATGGTCAAACGCATGACCGACGTCGCGAAAAGCATGGGGGAAACAGGAACCGGACTACGAACCATCGTCTATGCGGGCGGGCCTATGTATCTGGCCGACATCACTGAAGCTGTCGCGCATTTCGGGCCGGTCTTCGTACAGATCTACGGTCAGGGGGAATGCCCGATGGGGATCACCGCGCTGTCGCGGGACAACGTGACGGACCGTACCCATTTCCGTTGGAAAGAACGGCTGGCCAGCGTCGGGCGTGCGCAATCGACTGTCGAAGTATGCATCGGCGATGCGGATGGCAATGCGCTGCCGCCTGGAAGTCATGGCGAGATCATGGTTCGCGGCGATGTTGTTATGCCGGGTTATTGGCAAAACCCCGAGGCCACTGCAAAGACGCTCGTGAATGGTTGGCTGCTTACCGGCGACATGGGTTACATGGACGAAGACGGGTATGTCACGCTTCAGGATCGATCCAAGGACCTGATCATTTCGGGCGGCTCGAACGTCTATCCAAGAGAGGTCGAAGAAGTGATGCTGTCTCACCCCAAGGTCTCCGAAGCGTCGGTGGTCGGACGGTCGCATCCGGATTGGGGCGAAGAAGTCGTCGCCTTCATCGTGGGCGATGCTCATCCGGACGAGTTGGACCTTCTATGCCGTGACAACATCGCGCGGTTCAAGCGGCCGAAGGCCTATTACTCTCTCAGCGAACTGCCCAAGAACAATTATGGCAAAGTCCTGAAAACCGAGCTGCGCAAGCTTTTGGAGCAGATGGCGAAGTCAAATTAATAAAAACTCCTCAAAAACAAGGCGCGCTTTAAAGTAAAAAAATGCCGGTTCAATGTGAACCGGCACCCAAGTTGGTCCACACGGCCAACCGGCCATGCGACGGGGAGAATTGATCAGATAGCCAGATATTCGGCACGCAGTTCCTCGTTCTCCAGAACTTCTGACGCGGTGCCGTCGAATACGATCCCACCGGTGTCGAGAATGACGGCCCGGTCGGCCAGTTCCAGCGCGCGGACAGCGTTCTGTTCGACGATGATGGTGGTCATGCCCTGTTCCTTGATGTGGATGAGTGTCTTTTCGATCTCGTCTACGATCACTGGGGCTAACCCTTCATAGGGTTCATCTAGAAGCAGCACTTTGATGTCTCGGGCAAGAGCGCGGGCGATCGCCAGCATTTGCTGTTCACCACCGGACAGGGTTACGCCTTCCTGTTTGCGGCGTTCGCCGAGACGGGGGAACAGTTCATACAGGCGATCCAGAGACCAGCCGATCGGAGGGGCGATCTGGGCCAGTTGCAGGTTTTCCTCGACCGTGAGGCCAGGAATGATACGACGGTCTTCGGGCACAAGTCCCAAACCGGCGGCTGCGGCCTCATAGCTGGTCATCCGATGCAGCGGCTTGTGATCCAACCAGATCTCGCCATGGCGAACTTCGGGATCGCCGACACGCGCGATCGAGCGCAAAGTTGACGTCTTGCCAGCGCCGTTCCGGCCCAGCAGCGCTAGAATTTCACCTTCGTGAACGTTAAAGCTGACGCCCTGAACGATATAGCTTTCGCCGTAGTACGAGTGCATGTCCCAGACCGACAGAAATGCCGGGGCTGTCTGCGCCACGTTGGCGTTTTTGGAGAAATCGGGTTTGACGTTCATATCTGATCCTCCTTACGCCGACTCGCCCAGATAGGCTTCGCGTACCTTGGGGTTGCCACGGATGTTCTGCGGGTCGTCCTCGACCAATGGTGTGCCCTGTGCCAGAACGGTAATCCGGTCGGCCAGGCTAAAAACCACATGCATGTCGTGTTCTATAATGGCGATGGTGATGTCGCGCTCGTCCTTGATTTGCTTGAGCAGGTCGATGGTGTTGTTGGTGTCGGCACGCGCCATCCCGGCGGTGGGTTCGTCCAGCAACAGCAGCCGCGGTTTCTGACTGAGGCACATGGCGATTTCCAGTCGGCGCTTGTCACCGCGCGACAGCGAGGCCGAATGCATGTGGCGCTTGTCGGCCATGCCCATTTCTTCCAGCATCTCTTCGGCCTGCTTGATGACCTCACGCTCGTTAGCGACAGTTTCATAAGCGTGCAGGCGGAAGGCTCCGTCGCGCATGGCGAAGATCGGGATCAGCATGTTCTCCATCACCGAAAGATCGCCAAAGATCTCGGGTGTCTGAAACACGCGGCTGATGCCCATCTGGTTGATTTCGAACGGCGCCCGACCCAAGACCGATTGGCCATCGAACATGACCGATCCTGTGTCCGGGATCAGCTTGCCGACCAGGCAGTTTAGCAGGGTCGATTTTCCGGCTCCGTTCGGCCCGATGATCGCGTGGACGGTGTTTTCCTTGACACTGAGGTTCACGTCGCTCAGCGCCTGAAGGCCGCCGAACCGTTTGCCCACGTTCTTGACTTCGAGAATACCCATCTTTCCGTCTCCTTATTCCGCGGGTTCGGTCTTGCGTGCGGTCTTGTCGTCAGACCCCGAGCGCTTGCCGCGCACCCAGTTCAACAAACGTTGACCGCCTTCGACGAGGCCACCCGGCAGGAAGATAACCACAAGCATGAACAGGATGCCCAGTGTCAGGTGCCAACCCTTGCCAATGAAAGGATGTACGATGAAGACCATGAAATCCTCCATTCCGTCCGGCAGAAAGCTGAACCAGCCGTGCAGAATGTTGTCGTTGATCTTCGAAAAGATGTTCTCGAAATACTTGATGAAACCTGCGCCCAGAACCGGACCGATCAGGGTGCCGGTGCCGCCGAGAATGGTCATCAGCACCACCTCGCCCGAGGCGGTCCATTGCATCCGCTCGGCGCCGGCTAGTGGGTCCATCGCCGCCATCAGGCCGCCGGCCAGACCGGCATACATTCCCGAGATCACGAATGCCGCCAGTGTATAGGGGCGCGAGTTCAGCCCGGTATAGTTCATCCGCTGCTGGTTGGATTTCACGGCACGCAACATGATGCCGAAGGGCGAACGGAAGATGCGGATTGCCAGATAGAAGACAATGATCATGATGACGGCGCAAAGGTAGTAGCCGTTGTTGAACGTAAAGGTCCAACCTCCAATGCTTGGCTCCCAGAAGCTGTCGCGCATTGCGATACCAAAAAAATGCGGGACATCGGGCAGGCTGTCGCGGTGGAACATCTGAGGGTCGTTGGCATAGACCTGCAGTCCGGTTTCGCCATTGGTCAGGTTGAACTTCGGGTTCGACAGAACCGAATAGGCCAGCGCAAAACTCATCTGTGCAAAGGCCAGCGTCAGGATCGAGAAATAGATCCCAGACCGGCGCAGGCTGACAAAGCCGATCAGCAGCGAGAACAGACCTGCGATAATCACACTCAACGCGATTGCCGGAACCACGTTATAAGTGAACAGCTTGAACACCCAGACTGCCGAATAGGATCCGATACCCAGGAACGCGGCGTGCCCAAACGACAAATATCCGGTCAGTCCAAACAGGATGTTGAAACCAATTGCGAAAATGCCGAAGATGACGAACCGCTGCATCAAGTCCGGGTAACCCGCGTTGAACTGCGCCATGGCGCTGCCAGACGGGAAGGGGTTCAGGATCAGTGGCGCAAACAAAGCGAGGATGGCCACGATGATCAGAAGGGTGGTATCTTTCTTGTCCAGACCCAGCATGGTTTAGTCCTCCATCACGCCTTTGCGGCCCATCAGACCCCGCGGACGGGTGAGCAGAATTATGATTGCGACCAGATAGATGATGATCTGGTTGATGCCGGGTATCGTGGTGGTGGCCCAGGTGGTCGACGCAAAGCTTTCCAGAATGCCCAGCAGGAACCCGGCCAATACGGCGCCTGGCAGCGATCCCATGCCACCGACCACGACCACAACGAAGCTGAGCACCAGAAAATCCATGCCCATGTGGTAGTTCGGTGGATTGAGTGGCCCGTACATTACCCCGGCCAGTCCTGCGACGGCGGCGGCGACGCCAAACATAATCGTGAACCGCCGGTCGATGTTGATGCCCAGCAATCCGACGGTTTCACGGTCTGCCATACCGGCCCGGACGACCATGCCGAATGTAGTGAACTGAAGAAAACAGAAGACCCCGGCGATGATCAGTGCAGCGAAGCAGAAATAGATCAGCCGCCAGATCGGGTAGATGATGGCGTTAGGATCGAACCCGATCATCACACCAAGATCCAGCGAGCCGCGCAACGCATCGGGCGGCGGTGTCTGGATCGGATTAGCGCCGAAGAAATACTTGATGATCTCCTGCAGGACGATGGCCAGACCGAATGTCACAAGTATCTGATCGGCATGGGGGCGCTTGTAGAAGTGTTTGATCAAGCCCCGCTCCATGGCGTAGCCGACAAACAACATGATCGGGATCGTGAACAGCACGGCCAGGGGAACGGACCAGTCGATGATCGACGCGCCAACTTCCGGGCCGAACCAGCCCTCGACATAAGGGACCTTGACCTTGAGAGGATTGCCCAAGAAGTCCTTTTGGGTCTCGTCGACCATTTCATAGGACAGGCCCAGCAGCCTTTGCAAGGTAACAGCACAGAAGGCGCCGATCATGAACAACGCGCCATGTGCGAAATTTACGACCCCCAGCGTGCCGAAGATCAGCGTAAGGCCCAGAGCGATCAGAGCATATGCCGATCCCTTGTCCAGCCCATTGAGAATTTGCAGAAGGAATGCGTCCATCGTTACCCACCGTCGTTTGGGTCTTGCCGCTTTCACCCATCCGTTTCAGGGGGCGTCAGGGCGCGTCCGAATTTGAAAAGGGCGCGAAACCCGGACCCTGTTTCAGGGTCCGGGTAGAAAGTCGCTTATGCGCCGTCGTTGCACTCGCCCAGAGTTGCCTCGGCACCACCAAACATCGGATGGTCCGGTGCATAGGTGACTTGATCGACCGGTGTGATTTCAACGATTTCCAGCGTGTCGTAGGCGTTGGAGGGGTTTGCCGCTCCGCGCACGACCAGAACGTCCTTGAAGCACTGGTGGTCTTCGGCACGATACAGCGTCTTCCCGTTGCCCAGCCCGTCGAACTCGAAGCCTTCGAGCGCTTCGCCCACGCCACAGGGGTTGAATGTTCCGGCGCGTTCGCAGGCATCAGCATAGAGAAGAACCTGCGCATAACAGGTCTGCGCCGAGTTGGACGGCGGTTTGCCGTACTTTTCACCGAACGACTTGACAAACGCCTTCGAACCTTCGTTGTCCAGCTGCCAGTTGTAGTTCATCGAACCCAGAACGCCTTTGATGTTGTCGCCAGCACCTGCGGCCATCAGTTCCGAATACAGCGGAACAACGATCTTGAAATCCTTGCCGTTGGCAATTTTGTCAAGCAGGCCGAACTGGATGGCGTTGGTCAGCGAGTTGACCATGTTGCCGCCATAATGATTCAGAACAAGTACGTCCGCGCCCGAATTCAGAACCGGCGCGATATAGGACGAAAAGTCCGTTGCCGCCAGCGGGGTTAGCACGTTGTTGACGGTTTCCCAGCCCATCGCTTCGGTTGCGGCTGCAATCGATTCCTGCTGGGTCCAGCCCCAGGTGTAGTCGGCCGTCAGGTGATAGGCGCGGCGGTCGGCGCCGTATTCTTTTGCCAGCACAGGTGCGAGCGCCGCACCGGACATATAGGCGTTGAAGAAGTGACGGAAGCCGTTCTTCTTGCGGTCCTTGCCGGTAGTATCGTTTGAGTGGGTCAGACCAGCCATGAACATGACGCCGGCGTCCTGACACAGGCCCTGCACAGCGACGGCCACGCCCGAGGACGATCCGCCGTTGATCATGATGGCTCCGTCCTTTTCAATCATCGACTTGGCCGAAGCACGCGCGGCATCCGATTTGGTCTGGGTATCACCGGTAACGAATGCGACTTTCTTGCCAAGGATGCCGTTGCCCTGCAGCGCCTTCGACGTGAAGGTATTAAGACATCCGCCGTCTCCTTCGCCATTCAGATGTTCGACGGCAAGCTGTTGTGCCAAAAGCTCGTCATTACCTTCGTCGGCGTAAGGACCGGTTTGCGGCACGTTAAAACCAAGCGTCACGGTTCCGCCGGTCGGTTCATTCGTGAATGCTGATGCGGACGACGCGGTAAAGATCGTCGGCAGGGCGACACCGGCACCGGCAACGGCACCCGATTTCAGCACGCCACGACGCGTAACGGATTTATTGGACATTCATTCCTCCCATTTCCCTGTATGCGCCCCTTGGCTCCTCTTCCGCAGGGCGCGGGCACGGTATGTGCAAAGCGAGTATGGAGGAAATATGGAAAATCACGCAATAAACCCTTTTAATTGCAGCATAATTCTGAAAATATATCAACACAATATGCGTGATAATTGTAAAGTATCTTATGTCGCGTTGCAGAAAGTCGTTGAAAATGCGCAATAAAGGAAAGCAATAACCAATGGCCCGGGACACTTTGACTGGCAGCCGAATTCGCGAGCGACGGCAGATTGTTGGCCTGCGCCAAGCCGAGCTGGCCCGCGATGTGGGGATTTCAGCTTCTTATCTCAACTTGATCGAGCACAACCGGCGCAGAATCGGCGGAAAGCTCTTGGTTAATATTGCTTCGGTTCTGGGCGTGGAGCCATCGATGTTGACTGAAGGCGCCGAGGCTGCGTTGATAGCGGCTCTGCGCGAAGCGGCAGCGGATGCAGTGAACCAAAAGGCCGAGACAGATCGCGCAGATGAGTTTGCCGGGCGTTTTCCCGGCTGGGCCAGCGTCATGTCTCAGATGCACAGGCGGATCAAATCTCTTGAGCGCACCGTCGAGACATTGTCTGATCGGTTGACACACGATCCTCGGCTTGCTGCGTCATTGCACGAGGTTCTCTCGACCGCGGCCGCAATTAGATCGACAGCGGCCATTCTAGCTGAGCCCGGCGAGTTGGAGGCGGAATGGCGCGATCGCTTCCACAAAAACCTCAATCAGGACGCCGAACGCCTCGCTGGCAGCTCCAAGGCGTTGGTCAACTACCTAGACGAAAGCGAATCGTCCGAGGATCACCGGGGCGTTCCGCTGGAACAGGTTGAAGCCTTTTTCGTCGAGAACGGTCATCATTTTCCGGTAATCGAGACAGGCGGGGAGGTGAGTGATGTCGCGCTTGATGCATTGCCGTCCGGAGCAGCTCGAGCGATCGGGCGTGACATGCTGAGAACTTATGCCGCCGACGCCCTGGCCATGCCGCTCGACGAACTACGTCAGGCTTTGGAGGCAGGTGATCCCGATCCACTTGCTCTGATGCGCCGCTTCGATACCGATCTGCCAACGGTTCTCAGGAGGTTGGGGTGCTTACCAGAGGATGTATTGCCCAGGCCCACAGGGCTGGTGATCTGCGACGCCTCGGGTAGCATCCTGTTTCGCAAACCGGTGTCCGGCTTCGCCTTGCCACGCCACGGGGAATCCTGTCCGCTCTGGCCTTTGTTTGTTGCTTTGAATCGACCGTTGGTCCCAGTGCACCGCAGGGTGTCACAACTCGGCCGGACGGCAGCTGAATTCGAGTGTTTTGCTGTCGCCTGGCCGCGGGAAATAACGGCTTTCGGTCAAGACCCGGTGTATCATTCGGTTATGCTGATCCTGTCCCGGGATCGCTCGGAGCACCAAACCAGCGAGACATTGCCGGTCGGGAGCAGTTGCAGAGTTTGCCCACACCCGACCTGTAACGCCCGTCGCGAACCTTCGATTTTGAGCGAAGGTTTTTGACAGTTCGGTGAACGCAGGGATAGTCTGTTTATACACAATGAGCGGCATTGCCGCCGAAAGGCAAGACGGGGGAGGACGCGCAAGAATGAGCCGCAAGGTTCTGCTTATAGAGGATGAACCCAACATTACCGAGGCGATCCGTTTTTTGCTGACCCGAGAAGGTTGGCAGGTACAAACCCATGCCGAAGGCTCCGACGCGGTCGAAGTCATCAAAAACGCGAACCCGGATCTGGTGATACTCGACGTGATGCTGCCCGGCAAAAGCGGCATGGACATCCTGCGTGATCTGCGGGAGGAGGCCGATTTGGAAAATCTGCCGGTACTGATGCTGACCGCTAGAGGTCAAAGTCGAGATAGGGAAATGGCGGAAAAAGCTGGGGTGAGCCGTTTCATGACCAAACCATTTTCCAATACCGAGGTGGTGACTGCTGTTCGCGACCTGCACGCACAGGCGTCTCGGACATGACGGGCGGGTCCGAGCCCGAATCCGGCAATACGGTGGCGCCGCCACCGGTATTTCTTGAACGGCAAAGCTATCGCCGACGCAGGCTGTCTGACGCGGCCCGGCTGCTGCCCATTTTAGGTGCTGGTCTGTTTGCCATTCCGCTGCTCTGGCCATCGGGCACCTCCGATACGGAAACCGTGCCGACCTCTTCCGCGATCTCGTATGTGTTTCTTTGTTGGGCGGGACTGATAGCCCTTAGCTTCGGCTTCGGTATTGCGGCGCGGCGATTGTCAGTGCGAGAGGGCCAGGACGGAGACGAAGGTTGATGGCGACGCTCAACCTGTTGATCTTGGTGTGCCTAGGCTATGTTGTACTGTTGTTCGGCGTGGCCTTTGCCGCCGACCGGTTGGCCGCTACGGGTCGCAGCACCTGGCTGCGCTCGCCCTTGGTCTACACCTTGTCCCTGTCCATCTACTGCACTGCCTGGACCTTCTATGGCGCGGTCGGATATGCGGCGCGTTCCGGGCTGGAGTTCGTCACCATCTATCTTGGGCCTACGCTGGTCATGGTCGGGTGGTGGTGGGGACTGCGAAAGCTTGTTCGCGTTGGGCGCAGCCAGCGGGTGACCTCTATTGCCGACCTGATTTCGTCCCGTTACGGCAAATCCAATACCCTCGCGATCTGCGTGACCATTCTGGCGGTTCTGGGCGTGACGCCCTACATCTCCCTGCAACTCCAGTCGATCACTCTGTCATTCAGCATTTTTGCCGAGAACGATCCGTCCAGTATCTATCGCGAAGGATCGAGTGTGTTCTGGGTGGCCGCAGGTCTGGCCGTATTCGCCATTCTGTTTGGCACCCGCAATCTGGATGCAAATGAACGTCACCATGGTGTGGTGACCGCAGTTGCCATCGAGGCGATCGTCAAACTAATCGCGCTACTTGCTGTCGGCATCTTTGTTGTCTGGAGGATCGGCGGCGGAATTGGGCCGATCATGGCGCGGATTGACGCGTCGGAAATCGGGCAGTGGCAGGTCAACCACGGGCGTTGGGCCGCGATCACCTTTCTGTCCGCCGCCGCTTTTGTGTGTCTGCCGCGAATGTTCCAGGTGATGGTTGTCGAAAACGATGACGAACGACACTTGCGTGTAGCAGCTTGGGCTTTTCCACTTTACCTGCTGCTGATGAGCCTGTTCGTGGTGCCGATCGCGGTTGTTGGGCTGGACCTGATGCCGGAAGGCGCCAACCCGGATCTTTTCGTTCTCACCATTCCGCTGGCGCAGGGAAACGACGCTTTGGCGATGTTGTCCTTCCTCGGTGGGTTTTCATCCGCAACATCCATGGTCATCGTCGCCGCAATGGCGCTTTCGACAATGGTTTCGAACCATATCGTCATGCCGATCTGGCTGAGCGCGCAGGGCGTACGCGCCTCGGTGTCCGGGGATGTTCGCAGCATCGTCCTGTTTTCGCGCCGGGTTTCGATTGCGGTCATCATGGCGCTGGGGTTCTTCTATCACCAGATGTCCGGTGGAGGCGCAGCGTTGGCCTCGATCGGTCTGATCGCCTTTGCAGGCATCGCCCAGATTCTGCCAGCACTGGTTGGCGGCCTGTTCTGGCGCGGAGCGACCCGTACCGGAGCCCTGATTGGGTTGACCGTCGGTTTCGTTCTGTGGACCTACACCCTGTTGCTGCCGGATATGAGCGGTTGGATCGTGTCTGAGCGCTTGTTGACCGAAGGGCCGTTCGGATTTGGCTGGTTGCGACCCCGCGCCCTCTTCGGGATCGAAGGAATCGATCCGATGGTTCACTCGGTGATGTGGTCTTTGACGCTGAACACTGCAGCCTTTTGCGCGGCATCGCTTGCGAGCTTTCCCAGCCCTTTGGAGAGGTTGCAAGGGGCGCAATTCGTCAATGTCTTCGAACATTCCGCCGGTCCGCGTGGGTGGACCGGGTCGGTGGCGCAAAGCGAGGATCTGATGATCATGTCCCAGCGGATACTTGGCAGTTCCGAAGCGCATGATTTCTTTCACGCAGAGGCAGAACGTCAGGGCGGTCGCGGCTATCTACCAGAGCCGACACCAGCCTTTTTGGAACGGCTTGAGCGGGAGTTGAGCGGTTCCGTGGGCGCGGCCACGGCTCATGCCATGATCGGGCAGATTGTGGGCGGGTCGTCCGTCTCGGTCGAAGACCTTCTGGCGGTGGCCGATGAATCCGCTCAACTTCTTGAGTATTCCAGTCAGCTCGAGGCGAAATCGGCCGAGTTGACCAGAACCGCGCGCAAGCTGCGAGAAGCAAACGAAAAGCTGACCCAGATTTCCTTGCAGAAAGATGCCTTCCTGAGCCAGGTCAGCCATGAGTTGCGCACCCCTATGACCTCGATTCGCGCGTTTTCTGAAATTATGCGCGATACAGAGGGCCTGACCGCCCATGAGCGCGCGAAGTATGCGACGATCATCCATGACGAAGCGCTGCGGCTGACCCGGTTGTTGGATGACCTGCTGGACCTGAGCGTTCTTGAGAACGGCCAGGTCAACCTGAACATGGGTGATGGAAGCCTTCATGACGTCATGGACCGTGCCGTTTCTACGGCGCTTACTGGAACGGAGCGGGCTGTTCGCGTACGCCGCAACCGAAGTGCTGAACATATCTACCTTCATACGGACTTGGACCGGCTGAAACAGGTTTTTATCAACCTGATCGCCAATGCCCAGAAGTATTGCGATGCAGCGGAACCGGTTCTGACGATTTCGGTTCATGATGTTGGCGGGCAGGTGGTTGTTGATTTCGTGGATAACGGAAGTGGTATTCCGGCTCGGGCGCAAGCCATGGTGTTCGAGAAGTTTGCTCGGGTCGGGTCGGACAAGGCCGGTGGAGCCGGGCTGGGGTTGGCGATCTGCCGAGAGATCATGCAGCGCCTGAACGGCGAAGTGAGTTATCTTGCCGGGCAGGGGGGCGGCGCGTTTCGGGTAAGTTTGCCGCTGACCCACAAACAGGCTGCGCAGTAACTGCGTCGGTAAAGACATTCGTAACCGTCGCTGGGATACACCAGAAAACTGAAGTGTCCCTTGCAACAGAATCCGGAAAATGGTGACCGGTAAGAACCCCAAGACAGCGCTGGCGCGCAAACTCGACAGTCGTTTTCAGGTCGATGACAAACCTCGTTCGCTTTTGCGGGCAATTCGGCTTGCGTTGGCCAGATCTGCGGACGATCTATTAAAGCTGCCGCTGGCGGTCATTGGTGCCACACAGCGCCTGTGCTCACACGATGCGCTGCCGCAGGCGATTGAAGAAGGACGCCTGTTCCTTCTGTTTGCATCGCAGACTGAAGTTCTTGCCGCGGCTTGTCTTGACCGGCACTGCGTCGCATCGATCATTCAGCAGCAAACGTTGGGGCAGCTTTCCAAGGGTGACGCCGAAGCGCGGCCCTACACTGGCACCGACGCCGCCATGTCCGCGCCGCTGATCGAAGGGACGCTGTCGCGGGTGGTCGGGTTGGTTGATGCCCCGGTTGAACGTGCGCGCGTCGCGGGGTTTGAATTCCTGTCATCTTTGCCTGACCGGCGCAGCTTACTTCTGGCGCTGGAAATGGAAAACTATTGCGTCATCGACCTAACCGTCGACATCGCCGGTGGAAAGCGGCAGGGCAAGGTGCAGCTTGTTCTGCCGGAAGTGGATAAAGAAGAGGTTGTGGTCGATGGCGTTGGGGCGGAAACTGAGGGCCGACTGGAACGTGCAGCCGAGGTCATTGTTGCCGATCTGAATGCGGTGATTGGTCAGTTGCGATTGCCGCTTGTGGTGTTTTCGTCTCTGACAGCAGGGGATTTTCTGCCGCTGCACGGATTGCGCCTTGACCGGACTGAGCTGCAGACGATCGACCAAAAGAAAGTCGCAGTAGGCCGGTTGGGTCAGCGCGACGGAATGCGCGCGGTGCGCCTGAATGAAACCGGCACCGAAAACCGGGCTGTTCTTCCTGCGGCCCGCACTTTCGAGAAGCACAACGTTTCTCCTGCTGCGGAAAACGCATCGCGCACCGACTTGGACGCGCCAGCAATCGAGCATGATGGGATTGCAAAGGAGGTCAACACGCCTGCGAAAACAGAACCGAATTCAGGAAACGGGATTTCAGGGGCAATCTGAGAAAGCTATTACGTCAGCGACGTCGTCCGGCTTCTTCACACAATTGTTGCAGTGTCGGCCGCAGGCCATCCAGCTGATATCCTGCTTCCTGCGTTTTTGCCAGAATCTCATCGGGGTCCATCACACCGCATTGCCCCAATGCCCAGACCACCGAACATCTTGTGCCAGAGGCACAATAGGCCAGAACCGGCCCCGTCTCACTTTCCGCCAGTTCCATCTGGCGCGCCACGTTTTCCGGCGTCATCGTCTGATGCGTCAGTTCGAGAACCTCGAACTCCATTCCAGCCTGACGCACCGCTGCGCCAATTGCATCGGCCTGCTGTTGGGGCGGAACCTCGATATTTGGGCGGTTGCAGATGACCTTGGAAAAACCGGCCGCTGCTATCGCCGGAACATCTTCGACCGAGATTTGAGGCGAAACGGAATAGCGGGGGGTGATCTGTCGAATCTGCATGCAGCTTCCTTATGCGGCGGTCGCGAATCTGTCCAGTTGTGCGCCAACTTTAGGAGCCACCATCATTCCTGCAATCATTGATGCAAGGAAAATCGCACCGCCAATCCCGCCATAGGTAATTGAGGCCAGCGCTGGCCCGGGGCACAGGCCAGCCAAACCCCACCCCATTCCGAACATAATCGATCCAGTCACCAGCCGGTGATCGACTTCCACCTGCGGCGGGGCAGGAAAGTCACCGCCAAGGATTGGCTTGCGGTGGGCTGCAATCCGCCACGCGATGGCCATGGGGATAAGCGCGCCACCCATCACAAAAGCCAGGGTCGGGTCCCAGTCGCCGAAAACGTCAAGCCACCCCTGAACCTTGGTGGTGTCCGTCATGCCGGACACGAACAGTCCCGCGCCGAACAGTGCGCCCGCAATCAATGCGAATACAAAACGCATCAGATCACTCCTATCAGGTGACGAAAGAAAACGAGGGTTAGCCCACCTGCAATGATGTAGAAAACGGTGGCCACGATGCCCCGCAGGGAAAGTCGCGATATACCGCAAACGCCATGACCCGAAGTGCAACCGTTGGCAATGCGCGTGCCGACGCCCACTAGCAATCCTGCGGCAATTACGATTGTAACGCTATTGGTTAGATGGGTGTCGATCTTGACAGTGTACATTGGCCACAACGCCAAGGGAGCAACTATCACTCCCAGAATGAATGCCAGGCGTTCGAGGGTTGTTCGGCGTTCGCTGCCATCCACCAGCCCGCCAAGGATGCCGCTCGCCCCCATGATCCGGCCGTTTGCCAGCAAATAGACCGCACCGCCCGTGCCGATCAACACGCCGCCGACCAGTCCCCAGATCCAGTCCGTTTCCATAGGTTGATGTTCCCCTGTTTGCGCAAGCTCGTCAGATCTTGTTGATCGGAAGCTTCAGAAAGACGTCGCCCTGCTCATCAGCGGGCGGCATTTGCCCGGCTCGCATATTGACTTGCAGCGACGGCAGGATCAGTCGCGGCATTGCAAGGGTTGCGTCGCGCGCATCTCTCATCTTGACGAAATCCTCGATACATTTGCCCTGACCGATGTGAATGTTCAGCGCTTTTTGCTCGCCTACCGTTGTTTCCCAAGCATATTCATCCCTGCCAGGTGCCTTGTAATCATGTCCGACAAATATCCGCGTATCATCCGGAAGTGTCAGTATTTTTTGGATTGAATTGTACAAAGTCGCCGACGAGCCGCCGGGGAAATCGCAGCGCGCGGTTCCGAAATCCGGCATGAAAAGCGTGTCACCCACAAACGCGGCATCACCGATAACGTAGGTCAGGCAGGCGGGCGTATGGCCCGGAGTGTGCAGAACATCGCCGCGCATCTGCCCGATGTGAAAACTGTCGCCCTCTGTGAACAGGGAGTCGAACTGACTACCGTCCCGCTGAAACTCAGTGCCCTCATTGAAAACTTTGCCGAATGTATCCTGAACAACGGTGATGTTTGACCCGATCCCGATTTTGCCGCCAAGTTTTTCTTGCAGATAGGGAGCTGCCGAAAGGTGGTCGGCATGAACATGGCTTTCCAATATCCACTCGACCTTGAGATCCTCGGATTTGACATAGTCGACGATTGCGTCCGCCGATGCGGTATTGGTACGACCTGATGCGTGATCAAAATCCAGCACGCTATCGATGATCGCGCACGCACGCCCTTTGGGTTCGCGCACCAGATAAGACACCGTGAAAGTGGCTTCGTCAAAGAAGGCTTTTACGAATGGCGTCATTGGATCCTCCGCATTTCATATGTTAATCATATAAATAAGTTTGAATGTGATTCAACCACCCCGTCTCCTCACGCCGATTCCCCGGCTGCTTTGATGTCGGTCAAGGCAATTTCCTCAAACCATGATAGACTCTGCCAGAGTAGCGTTTCCTCGCCGAAAAAACAGGCACGACGGGCGGAAATTCGCAGGTACTCCATGTTCGGTGCATGAATTTCTTACGGTTGTTACTGAACTCTGTCAGGTTCAACGTATAGGGGAGGAGTCAGATGACTGCACAAGAACTTTATCGTGAAGTTGAACGATTGGAGAGGACGCTCAAGGGCGCGTGTATCGAAAAACGCTTGGAAATGCAGCCAACGGTCAGCCAGATGGTTCGGCAGATGCGGACGCAAGGTATTCGTGTTCCCTCGCGATTGCGCAGGCTGGACGTTGCGTTGTGTGAGGATGCGATCGAAGCGCGATTCGACAATATGCCGGTCTGAGTCTGGGTTTACCCCAGCGATATTCCCAGAATCACCATCATCAGTCCAAGAACCGACAGAAAAAGCGAGGCTAGGTTCCAGGGCAATACGCCTTGGACGGCTGCGCGCAGTTCTTCATCCGAAAGTCCCGCCTTGCGCGCTTTCATGACACGCAGAATGCACCAGACCAACCCAACCAGACCGGCAAGGGATATGGCGGCGCCAGACCAAATGATAATGTCGAACATGTCTTGCCCGTTTTCGTGTTCCGAACCGGTTCGCGGTTAGCGGATCGTTGCGGCAGGTGCAAGGTTTTGTCGGTTCCAGACATTGGCCGCTTGCGGCCTGCCCATCGCCGATGTATCCCGCATTTTGCCCGATTTCAGCCCGACGGAGTGATGCAGATGGACGAAATGATCGAAACACAGGCCGATTCTAACTATCGCGTGACAGCAGGGGAGTTGCGTCAGTTCATCGAGCGCTTCGAGCGCCTGGAGGCAGAGAAGAAGGACATTGCGGACCAGCAAAAGGAAGTGATGGCCGAAGCCAAAGCACGCGGTTATGACACCAAGGTCATGCGTAAGGTGATTGCGCTGCGCAAACGGGACAAGGACGACATCGCCGAGGAAGAGGCAGTTCTGGAAATGTACAAAGAAGCGTTGGGGATGTGATTCGCAACGCTTATGGGGTGATGAACGATACCCCAGGCATCGATTGTATGGTTCCTACATCGTCGTCATAGAGTTGTGTAAAAGCGTCGACCACCTCGGTGGTCCAGCCCGGCAGATCGAGCTCTTCCTCGATCTGTTCGAGAGCAGCAAACTCGTCCAGATGCCTTCGGATCAAGTTGCTGACTTGACGGTCGTTTATGTCGGGCGATAGCGACCGTTGAACGTGGAACCTTGCGAGGCCTTCGTCGGACAGTACTTCTGGCAAAACTGCAAACTCACCAATCACCGGTTCACTATCCGCCAGACGCGCCACGGCACGTAAAACCTTTCCCCAGATCAGCGGCGTATCTTCGTTGCACCAGACAGTGACATTGACCTCTGGCGCCTGTTCGCGGACCTGCGCGATGACCTGTGACCAGGACAACCGACTTAGGTCGAAAGTCGAACGAATTTCGTTCTGCCTGCGCTCGGGAAGGGAAGACAGGACTTCGGGAATGAAGCCGGCAGGGTTTCTCAGCCCGATGCACAGATCAATTTGCGATCCGGGGAACAGAGCGCAAATTTGCGTCATCCGCGGCCCGGCCAGTGGGTAAAACTGGCCGTCGCGAATGGCAGACCATTCCGTGCCAAAGAAGTTTGGGTCGGAGAAAAGTACGCGCCGGGGCATTTCACCCTGAAGGACGGTATCGAGAATTGCTTCGCCTGCCTCTGGTTGAACGGGCGCATTCTTGAGTGCCTGAAAGGTTGTCTGAAACAGCTTGCGGTACTTTCGAGGTCGTGGAATGGCGATACCGTGCCGACCGAATTCCTCGGTATTCTGTAGCAGGCATTTGATCAGGCGTCCGCCATCGGTTGCGTGAGCCCCCGTATGAAAAACCAGCTGCGTCATGCGTCTTCGACCGATCGTCAGTTTCCTCGCCTCGGGTGGCATGTTTGGCCAGGACAGTCAAATCAAGCATTTGTCCGCGTCATGAAAACAACGAATCTCTCGGTTATTGGAGAACCGGCAAAATTTTTGCTTCGGAAAGTTGTGGGCATCAGGTGGCTAAAAGCCCATCCTTTTCGGCAACAGAAAAAAGTGTCTTGAAGTCGACGATCGAACTCAGTAATTCAACCGCGTGCCCCTATAGCTCAGCTGGTAGAGCAACTGATTTGTAATCAGTAGGTCCGCGGTTCGAGTCCGTGTGGGGGCACCATTTCCTATACGTATTCAATTAATTACATCTTCTGGTGTTTCTCGGGTGACGATTGCTCTTGCCACTGGCGGACAGCGGTGTGCTGGTCAAAAACAGCCTGACGATTCTGCAGCGTTTCAGGACTGATCAATGAGCAGGAATGACCTGACTTCGTACAGATGTGAAGAATACGGGTGCTCTCCTTTCAAGCGGGAATCCGCCGGGGCAAAAATGAGGCAGATATTGGGCGCGCTTTTGCCATAGTTTCGCAGTAATGATTTTCCGAAATGTTTCTGATTGCAATCCACAACAGTTCCTTGTGGCTTAGAAACACATGTTGAGACCGGTAGCCGGAGGAGAGAGAGATGAAGCTCAAGTCAGCCGTTCGCATTGCGGCCACGACATTCATGTTGGCGGGTGCGGTTGGTTTCACCGCCGGTGTGATAGCCCCCGACGCTGCCTTTGCTAAGGGCGGCAATGGTGGCGGTAACGGTGGTGGCAACGGCGGCGGAAATGGCGGTGGCAAAGGTGGCGACCATGGCGGTGGAAACGCTGGAAAAGGCGGTTCCGGAACCAGCAAAGGTGGCTTTGGCGGAACCAAGGGTCATGGCAAAAGTGGTTTTGCCGGGCTGGGCGACGGCAAAAGCAAGGGGAACGGGATAGGCAAGGGGTTGGCGGATTCGATCTCGGGCCTGTTTGGCGGCAAATCCAAGACCAAATCCTCAACCCAGGCCAAAAGCCCTGCGTCGAAGAGCGTGGCGAAGGCGACCAAATCGGAAGTGGCCCCAAACTCGCAAGGTAAGATTGCTTCGGAACTCAAAGGACTGAACGCTGCACATGCCAGTGCTCAGGCTTTTGCAAATGCATCGCCGAACAGCATGGTTGGGCGTTTGGCAGAATATCGTGAGGCTTTGGCCGATGTTGCTGATGCTGAGGACGCCTTGGCCGAAGCCAACACGGCGCTGAGCGATGCTGTAAGCGATCTGGCCGATGCCGAAAAATCCCTGATGGATGCACAACAGGATCTGGCCGATCTTGAAAGCCTGTCGCAGGAAGAAAGAGAGGCGCAATTTGAATCGGAAGACGCCTATAATGATGCGGTGGCCGGCGCAAAAAGCGCGGTAAGTGATGCGGAGACTGATGTTTCCGATGCGGAAACCGCCATAGGAGACGCGGAAACCAATGTTGCCGATGCCGAAGACGCTGTGGATGAGGCGCAGGAAATCTCGGAGGAGTCGCTTGCTGGCCTTCCAGGTGGCGAAGACCTGTCGGACGAGGCTGTTGCCGAACTCAACGGAATGCTAACCGACTGACTTAATTAATCATCGCGGTTTTGGGTGGTGAGATAAAATAGAAACGGGCGGCTTTGGCCGCCCTGTTTTTTTTCTTTTGTGTGAATTCCCCCACGGTCGTCAGACCCGGTCTTTTGGCGGGCAATTGCCAAGAGGTTGCCGGTTAGTTTTGTCTCAACGTGAAACTGACGTATAGTCGTGGCGGTGGGTATTGAGTTCTTGACGCCTATGATCCTTCGATTTTGGCCGACAAGTTCGCGATCGGTGCAAATGTGGGGGAAGATTTATGAAACTCGGGTTCGCGTTGCGCGTCACAGCCACATCCCTGATGCTGGCCGGTGCTTTGGGATTTGCCGCCAACATCGCAATTCCGGACATGGCAATCGCCAAGAACGGAAATGGCGGTGGCAAAGGCGGCGGTAAAGGTGGTGGCCACGGCGGAGACAAAGGTGGAGGTGGTCACGGCAAGGGTGGGCCTGACAAGGGCGGCAAAGGAAAGAGCGCCCATGGTAATAGCGGCACAGACAAAAGTTCATTTGGCAAAGGTGGCCGCACCAAATCCACAAGCAAGGGCGGTTCAAAGCACGGGTTTGGCAAAGGTGGATCGAAGGGAAAAAAGGGTCTCTTTGCCGGCTTCAATGGCTCCAGGTCAAAGGACAGGGGAAAGAATGGCGGCCAGAAAGGCGCGTTCGCGCAAGCGATGTCCGATCTGTTTGGCGGTACAAAGTCCCGCGGAAGGTCAAAAACAAAATCTTATGACGGGTCACGCAAGAGTTCCAAGAGTTACGCCGCGCGCAGCGTCGCAACCGCCTCGTTGGCGACAACTGCTTATGCGACGGAGTATCCGGCGCGCTATGAAACCTACGATCACCTGAACAAGTACGAGTATCCCGATACATACGACTATACGGACAAGCGCGACTATTATTCTCGCAAGCACCACGAATACGAGCACTATCACTCATACAGCTATCACGACTGGTACGATGATGATGACGACTATGATCATCACGACAAGTACGACAAGGATATTCGGCACGACTATCATAGCTACTATGACCGGTTCGACTACGACCACATGGACAAGTACGATTATCCGGATAGCTATGGTTACCACGAAAAATACGGTTACCACGACAAATACGGTTACCACGACAAGTACAGCTACGATGACGAATACGACCATCCGAACAAGCACGGTAAAATCGCGTCGGAACTCAAGGGCCTGAACGCGGCTCATGCCAGCCCTCAGGCATTTGCAAACGCCAGCCCCAACAGCATGGTTGGGCGGATTTCGGTTTATCGGGATTCGCTGTTTGATCTGCGTGACGCCAAACACGATTTCGTCGAAAGCAAAGAGGACTTCCGCGATGCGCTGATGGATCTTGACACCGCGCGGAGTGGTTTGAACGACGCCGAAGATCACCTGAACGATCTGGAATCCTTGTCGCAGGAGGAAATCGACGAACAATTCGACTCGCAAGAGGCCTATGACGCGGCTGTTCAGGATGCTCAGGATGCGGTTTCCAAGGCCGAAGACGAAGTCGACTATGCCAAGGATGCCGTCCATGACGCCAAAGAGGACGTCATCGAGGCCCGTCACGACGTGAAAGAGGCTAAGGAGTATTCTCAGGAAACACTGTCCGGCCTGCCCGGAGGTGAGGACCTGTCCAGAGCGGCCAAAAGAGAACTGAACGGTCTGCTTCTGGACTGAAAAAAACGCCGCCGTGGTGTCGTGGCGGCGTTTGGATTGCGGCGGGCGGCTCTTGTGGCCGCCCGAACTGTTATTGCAGTTCCACCAACAGGTCTTTGGCGTCGATCTGGCCGCCGGGTTGGACGTGTATGGCCTTGATCGTGGCGTCACGCTCGGCGTGGATGCCGGTCTCCATCTTCATTGCCTCGATGGTCAATAGCATGTCGCCCTCCTTGACTTCCTGACCAGCCGAGACCGCGACGGTTGCCACGACACCCGGCATCGGTGCCCCGACATGATTGGGGTTTCCGACTTCGGCCTTGGGCCGCTGGATGGTGGAGGATTTCACCAGACGGTTGGGCACGCGGATCACGCGGGGCTGGCCGTTGAGTTCAAAGAACACCTTGACCTCGCCATTTTCATCCGTCTCGCCAATGGCCTGGCATCGGATTTCCAGCGTCTTGCCTGGATCGATCTCGGCGGTGATTTCTTCGCCCGGCTCCATGCCGTAAAAGAACGTCCGTGTCGGCAGGGTGCGCACTGGCCCGTACTGGCGATGGCGCCCCATGTAGTCAAGGAACACCTTGGGATACATAAGATATCCGTTCAGGTCCTCGTCATCGACTTCTTTACCTTCCAGTTGTTTGGACAGGTCGGCGCGGGTTGCGTCCAGATCGATAGGTTCGACGTGTTTGCCCGGACGTTCGGTATTGGGTTTTTCGCCTTTCAGCACCTTGCTGATGATCGCATCGGGGAACCCTCCCGGCGGTTGGCCCAGATTGCCGCGCATCATGTCGATGACCGAGTCGGGGAAGGCCACATCGGAATTCGGGTCTTCGACCTGCGCGCGGGTCAGGCCTTGACTGACCATCATCAACGCCATGTCCCCAACGACCTTCGAGGACGGCGTCACCTTGACGATATCGCCGAACATTTGGTTAACGTCGGCATACATCTGGGCCACTTCGTGCCAGCGTTCTTCCAGACCCAGGCTGCGCGCCTGCGCTTTTAGGTTGGTGAACTGACCGCCCGGCATCTCGTGCAGATAGACTTCGGAGGCAGGGGCCTGCAGGCCCGATTCAAATGCCGCGTACTGGCCGCGCACCGCTTCGAAATAGTCGCTGATCTCGCGGATCGCCTTGATATCCAGCCCGGTGTCGCGATCCGTATGCCGCAGCGCCTCGACCACGGTACCCAGTGTCGCCTGTGACGTGTTGCCCGAAAAGCTGTCCATCGCGCAATCGACCGCATCGACCCCAGCCTCCGAGGCCGCAAGGATGGTGGCGCTGGCGATCCCGGCGGTGTCATGCGTGTGGAAGTGGATCGGTAAGCCAACCTCTTCCTTCAGCGCTTTGATCAATACCCGCGCAGCAGCCGGTTTCAACAGGCCCGCCATATCCTTGAGCCCCAGAACATGGGCGCCCGCGTCACGCAGCTGCTTGCCCATAGAGACATAGTATTTGAGGTCGTACTTGGCGCGCTCGGGATTCAGGATGTCGCCGGTATAGCAGATCGTGCCCTCGCAGATCTTGTTCTGCTCGACCACTGCATCCATCGCGACGCGCATGTTCTCGACCCAGTTCAGGCTGTCAAAGACGCGGAACACGTCGATGCCGGTGGCCGCCTGGCGCACGAATTCGCGTACCACGTTGTCGGGATAGTTCGTGTAACCCACCCCGTTCGCGCCGCGCAGCAGCATCTGGGTCATCAGGTTGGGCATCGCCTCGCGCAGGTCGCGCAGGCGCTGCCACGGGCATTCCTGGAGGAAGCGGTAAGCCACGTCAAACGTGGCGCCCCCCCAACACTCGACGCTGAACAATTGCGGCAGGTTGGCGGCATAGGTCGGCGCCACGCGGATCATGTCGATCGAACGCATCCGGGTCGCCAGCAGCGATTGGTGCCCGTCGCGCATGGTCGTGTCGGTGATCAACAGCTGGCGCTGCGCCTTCATCCAGTCGGCCACCGCCTGCGGGCCTTTCTGTTCCAGCAGGTTGCGAGTGCCCATCTGGGGTTCCGCCTTTTTTGCGGGTGGTCTGGGCACTTTCAGGTCGGGATGCGGCAGGGGGCGGTCCTTGGTTTCTGGATGCCCGTTCACAGTGATATCCGCGATATAGGTCAGAACCTTGGTGCCCCTGTCGCGACGCTTCTTGAAGTGAAACAGCTCTGGCGTTTCGTCAATGAACTTGGTGGTGTACTCGTTCGACAAGAACGTCGGGTGCTTCAGCAGGTTTTCGACAAATGCGATATTGGTGCTGACGCCACGCACCCGAAACTCGCGCAAGGCGCGGTCCATCCGGGCGATCGCTTTTTCCGGGGTCTGCGCCCAAGCGGTAACCTTGGTCAAGAGCGAGTCGTAATACCGCGTGATCACCCCGCCCGCATAGGCCGTGCCGCCATCCAGACGGATGCCCATGCCCGTAGCCGAACGATAGGCGGTAATGCGGCCATAATCCGGGATGAAGTTGTTTAGCGGGTCCTCGGTCGTCACCCGTGTTTGCAGCGCATGGCCGTTCAGCTGAACCTCGTCCTGATTGGCTTTGCCCGTCGCCTCGGCCAGCGTCTTGCCTTCGGCAATCAGGATCTGCGCTTGCACGATGTCGATGCCGGTCACTTCTTCGGTGACGGTATGCTCGACCTGCACCCGGGGGTTCACTTCAATGAAATAGAACTTGCCGGTTTCCATATCCATCAGGAACTCGACGGTTCCGGCGCATTCATAGTTCACGTGGGCGCAAATCCGGCGGCCCAGCTCACAAATCTCGGCGCGCTGTTCTTCGCTCAAGTAAGGGGCGGGCGCGCGTTCTACGACTTTCTGGTTGCGTCGTTGGACCGAGCAGTCACGCTCATAAAGGTGATAGATCTCGCCGTGCTTGTCGCCCAGAATCTGAACCTCGACATGGCGGGCGCGAGTGATCATCTTTTCCAGATAGCCTTCGCCATTGCCAAACGCGGCTTCCGCCTCACGGCGGCCTTCCATCACTTTTTCGGCCAGTTCTTTTTCGGAGTAGATCGGGCGCATGCCGCGTCCGCCACCGCCCCAGGAGGCTTTTAGCATCAGCGGGTAGCCGATCTCGGCGGCCTCCTTGCGGATGGCGTCCATGTCATCGCCCAGAACCTCGGTGGCCGGGATCACCGGAACGCCCGCCGCAATGGCGACCTTTCGGGCGCTGGCCTTGTCTCCCAGAGCGCGCATGGTCTCGGCTTTTGGACCGATGAAGGTGATACCGTTGCTGGCGCAGGCATCCACGAAATCTGGGTTCTCCGACAACAAGCCATAGCCGGGATGGATGGCATCTGCGCTGCTTTCCTTGGCGACGCGAATGATTTCGTCAATGCTGAGATAGGCCGCAACCGGTCCCAACCCCTCACCGATACGATAGGCTTCGTCCGCCTTGAAGCGATGCAGGCCCAGCTTGTCCTCTTCGGCAAAAACGGCGACGGTGCGTTTGCCCATCTCGTTGGCCGCGCGCATCACGCGAATTGCAATCTCACCGCGGTTGGCGATCAGAATCTTTTTGAAATCGGTCATTGGCAGGTTCCGGTAGTTGGCGGGTGGCCGTGTTTTAAGCGGACAATACGCGCACGTATATCTGTAATTCGGGGTAGAACCGGCATGTTATCGCTCGCAAGCGCCGCAAATGCGATATATTTACCCTATCATTGCCGCGGCGCGGCATCGGCGAAGTAAACGGGCGCTGGCAAATCCGCCAGGCGAGCTGCGCCAAGCTGACCCATATTCGCTTCCATGTCCTTGCGCAGGATTTCGATGACATGGGCCGGGCCGGCCTGCCCCAGCGCGGCAATCCCATAAAGAAATGCCCGGCCTGCCATGACAAAATCGGCCCCAAGTGCAAGCGCGCGCAGAATATCGAGCCCCCCGCTGATGCCACTGTCGAAGATCAGAGGCAGAGAAGTCACGGCGCGGATCGATGGCAGGGCTTCGATACTTGCGGGCGCGCCGTCAAACTGACGTCCGCCGTGATTCGAAACCCATAGCGCATCGACACCGATTTCTGCCAATAGGGCAGCGTCTGCAGCCCTCATCACACCCTTCACCACGAATGGACCTTCCCAATTGTCCCGCAGCCATTTCACGTATTCCATGTCGGGCGAAGTCCGCAGCAGATAGCCGACATGCGCAGTCGGCGGCAGGTTCTTTTGAGCACCCGATATGTACTTGTCGAGTGTTCTCATCCGAGGCATTCCCACCCGCGCCATCCCCAGAGCCCAGGCAGGCCGGATTGCAATTTGCGACAGGAGGCGGGGTGTCAGCTTGGGTGGCTGGGTCAGCCCGGATCGGGTCTGACGCTCGCGGCGTGACGCCACGGGGACGTCGGCAGTCAGGATCAGTGTCGAAAAGCCGGCAGCGCGTGCGCGGTCCAGCATGTCCTTTCGGATATTGGAATCCTTTGGCGGGTACATCTGGAACCAGGCATGTTCTCCCAGATGTGGGGCCAAGTCTTCGGGGCTTTGGCTGGCGACCGTGGAAAGGGCATAGGGAATTCCGGCTCTTGCGGCTGCGCGTGCAAGGATTCCTTCGGCATCCGGCCAGATCAGCCCGCACATGCCTATCGGAGCAATCCCGAAGGGCAGGGGCAACTCGTGCCCCAGTAGCAAAGTGCGCAGATCGAAATCCATCGGACCATTCAGAATCGACGGCTCAAATCCAATGCAGTCCAGCGCCGCGCGGTTTCGAGATTTTGTGGCCTCGGCCCCGGTGCCGCTGTCCAGGTATTCCCAGACAAAATGTGGCAACCGGCGTCGGGCGCGCCATTTCAGGTCGTCAATGCCGGGATGGGTGCTTTGCAAATCCATGCCGATTGATCCAATTTGCACAGCGATTCGGCAAGCGTTCAGGCTGCTTTCCCGGATTTCTTCAACGCTTCCGAAGAGGTAGAGTTCTTCTTTGGCTGCGCTTCTGCATATTCTGATGCGTTCAGCGATGCTCGCGCGGCCACGCAGACCTGATTGCGGCCCTTATCCTTGGCGCGATACAAGGCCTCATCCGCAGTCTGCATCAGTTCCTGGGGCATGGTGCCATGTGACGGGTAATGGGCGATGCCTGCAGAAATGGTGATCCGGGGCAAGGTCTTTTCCCCATAACGGACGTTGATGGATTCGACCGCTTGTCGCAAGTGTTCGGCCCGGGTAAGCACTTCATCAGGCGCGATGTTTGGCAGGATCAGCATGAACTCCTCGCCGCCAATTCGGCAGGCCACCTCGTCGCCATCGCAGCTATGAGCAAGGGTCGAGCCCACAGCGCGGAGCACCATGTCACCAGCATCATGCCCGTGCGTATCGTTGAATTTCTTGAAATGATCCACATCCACCGCCACAAGCGATAGCGGCGCACCGGTTTTCTGGCTGCGCCCGATGCTCTTGCGCAGGCATTCGGTCATGTGGCGGCGATTGAACAGCCCCGTCAGCGGGTCGCGCACGGACTGGTCGTGCAACTGGTCGCGCATCCGGACATTGGCAATCGCCATGCTGATCTGTTCGGCGCACATTTGCGCCAGCTGTTTGTTTGAATGAAAATTCTGACTGTGTCCCCCCCGTGCGCGCAGATGCAAAAGACCGACGGTTTCGCCGTGGGCAAGTATGGGAAAGCAGAAATAGGGCCGCCCGTCATGCGGTTCGGCATGTTCGCAGACGAAATCGATTTCCGAGGCACCGAACTCATATGTTCGCCCCCGGCGAAGGCCCCAACAACCTTCGGGATGGATATGAGATTTGTGCGTGCCACCATTCCAGCTGGCGCAGCCGTCCAGCACATCGCGCGAGTTGGAATAGACATACACATTGCCTTCGGCATCGGGCAGGATGTGGGTCATGAACCGTGCCACCATGTCGAACAGCTCCTCCAGCGAGCGGCTCGACTGCAGCCATTCGTTCAGTTCGCCCAACAGCCGGACTTCGCGCACCAGACGCAGCTGGTCGGCCATCAGCTCACGCTCCTTGTTGGTTCGTGCTTTCAAGGTCTGCATTTTTATCCGGTTGGTGTGAAAAATCATGGCGGACACCCCCGCCAACGCAAGCAATGCGATTCCGCAGACAATCACCAACGACAGGCGGACGCGAGACATCAGGATATTCCGGATATTGGTAATGTCCGTGTAGAACTCGACCGCCCCCAGAAACTGCCCTTCTTTCATGACAGGCGTGTAAATCTCTGCCACATGGCGAAACGGGTCGGTTGCCTGTCCTCCCTGAGGCATAAAATTGTCGATTTCCGCCACCGGTTTTTCTGCTCGATCGTAATAACTGGCTCCGGTTGCGACGACGTCCTGGAAGTAAGGTTTGGATGTCACAGTGCCGATGTCCGAGGAACGCGTCGACCAGAACACGCGCCCGTCCGCGTCGAACAATTTGAACCGGTACACATCCGAGGCCTGGGGCATCAGACTCAGAAATTCACGGTCGTGCGAATCAAGAGTGCCGTTTCGAAACGTCTTTTCGGCATCCTCCAGATGCAGTACAACCCGCCGGTTCCACAGGTTGGCCTGGTGCATGACATCCGCTTCAAGCATCTTGTCGACGATCACATTGGGAAGCTGCATCGTCCCCCATACAGCCAACCCTGTGGCCGCAACCAGTCCTGCGACGACCATGGCCCACCTGAGTTGCCATGATCCTGCACGTATTTTCAAAAATCTCATGTCCCGCGCTCCCAATTCGGAACAAGGATCGTTACCGTGGTTTGACAAAAGGTTAACGCGCTCCCGCCGGACCCCTACCGTATTGCTCAAATTTTCTCGATCTCAGGAAGGCGCAGAAAGAATGGAACAAGGAGTGAACAAACCCTTTCCCTTAGCCCTTGAAACGCGTAGTTTGCGACCATGAGCAGTTTTGACGAAATGGACGCTTTCGAGGGCGCATCGCTGTCGGCGCGGGCTATGGCCGTGCGTCCTTCGCCCTATCTGGATGATCTGAACCCGGCGCAACGTGACGCGGTCGAACGTCTGGACGGCCCGGTTCTGATGCTGGCCGGGGCGGGGACAGGCAAGACCAAGGCGCTGACGGCACGGATTGCGCATCTGCTCAACACGGCGCGCGCGCGCCCGAACGAGATTCTGTCGGTGACCTTCACCAACAAGGCCGCGCGCGAGATGAAGGAACGAGTAGGCCGCTTGCTGGGTCAGCCCGCTGAGGGGATGCCATGGCTGGGCACCTTCCACTCGATCTGTGTAAAACTGCTGCGCCGCCACGCGGAACTGGTCGATCTGAAATCGAACTTCACGATTCTGGACAGCGACGACCAGCTGCGACTGCTCAAGCAACTGGTTCAAGCCGCCAATATCGACGACAAACGCTGGCCGGCACGAATGCTGGCGGGGATCATCGATGACTGGAAAAACCGTGCGCTGACGCCCGACAAGGTGCCTGCGGCGGATGCCGGGGCCTATAACAACAAGGGCATTGAGCTCTATACCCAGTACCAGATCCGCCTGCACGAGCTGAATGCGGTGGATTTTGGTGACCTGCTTTTGCACATGGTCACGATTTTCCAGACCCACCCGGATGTTCTGGAACAATACCAGCGCTGGTTCCGCTACATCCTTGTGGATGAGTATCAGGACACCAACGTCGCCCAGTACCTGTGGTTGCGCCTGCTGGCCGGGGGGCACAAGAACATCTGCTGCGTGGGTGATGACGATCAATCAATCTATGGCTGGCGCGGGGCCGAGGTCGGCAACATCCTGCGGTTCGAAAAGGACTTTCCCGGAGCCTACGTGGTGCGGCTGGAGCAGAACTATCGCTCAACCCCGCATATTCTGGCGGCTGCGTCGAACGTCATTCGGGGCAACGAAAGCCGTTTGGGTAAAGAGCTTTGGACCGACAAGCCCGAGGGCGAAAAGGTCCGTCTGATCGGCCATTGGGACGCCGAAGAGGAAGCCCGCTGGATATGTGAGGAAATCGATGCAATGCGAAGCGGTACCCGAGGTATGCGACCCTTTGAGCTAAATGAAATAGCGATAATGGTTCGAGCTACCCACCAAATGAAAGTGCTTGAGGATCGGTTTCTGAAGATCGGCATGCCATATAGAGTTGTTGGTGGGGTGCCCTTCTACCGTAGATTGGAAATCAGGGATGCAATTGCCTATTTCCGCGTCGTGGTCAGTTCTGACAATGATCTGGCTTTCGAGCGAATCGTAAACACGCCTAAGCGCAGTTTAGGAGAGAAGGCGCAACAGACGATCCAGCGCACCGCGCGGGACCATGGTGTGTCTCTGCTTCAAGGCGCGCGGATCGCGGTCGAGCAGAGGTTGATCAAGGGCAAGGGTGGCGTGGCTTTGCGCGAATTGGTCGATGGGCTGGCGCGCTGGAATGCGATGACCCGCGGCCCACAGATAGAAATCGATGATGATTCAGTGATTGATAACGGTGCCGAACCTGTCCGGTATGGCGATCCTGAGGTTTCACATATTGAATTGGCTCAGATGATCCTAGATGAAAGTGGTTACACTGAAAGTTACTTAAAACCACTTTCCGATGAAGAGCTAAGAATGGACCCAAGCCCGCCACGTAGTCCACGTGATCACGAGGCTGCCGGACGGTTGGAAAACTTGAAGGAGTTGGTCAACCATTTGGGCGAATTTGAGAATCTGCAAGGTTTTCTCGAGCATGTAAGTCTGGTCATGGATAACGAGCAGGACAATGATGAGCCAAAGGTCTCGATCATGACACTTCATGCAGCTAAGGGTTCAGAGTACCCTGCGGTTTTTCTTTCGGGATGGGAGGAGGGGTTGTTTCCGTCCCAGAGGTCGATGGATGAAACTGGGTTGAAGGGGCTCGAGGAAGAGCGCCGCCTCGCCTATGTGGGCATCACTCGCGCGGAGGAAGTTTGCACAATTTCATTTGCCTCCAATAGATTAATTTTCTCTGGTGACTTTAAAGGTTGGCAATCGATGTTGCCGTCACGCTTCATTGACGAGTTGCCCGAGGACCATGTCGAGGTGCTGACACCTCCGGGCCTTTATGGCGGCGGTCATCAGACGGCAGGCATAGAAACACGTGCGGCCGAAGCCAATGTCTATAACTCGCCGGGCTGGAGACGGTTGCAGGCGCGGCAGGGCCAATATGGCATGTCGCAACCCCGCGAAAGCCGCAACACGGTGATCGACGCCACCGCACTGGCCAGTTTCACGCTGGGCGAACGCGTGTTTCACCAGAAATTCGGCTATGGCGCGGTGATCGGCATTGAAGGCGACAAGGTCGAGGTCGTTTTCGACAAAGCGGGCACCAAGAAAGTGGTCGCGCGGTTCCTGTCGGCCAAGGACGATGTGCCGTTCTAGACGCCTTCGACCAGCACCATGTTCGTGGAGGCCGTGGCTTTCCTGATTTTCGCGAGTTCAATGTAGTCTGGATCGTTCTTCCAGGCCGTTGCCGTCTCAAGGTCCGGAAACTCCATCAGGACGATTCCGCCTTCGGGCCAATTGCCCTCCACACAGTCCACGGGCTTGGATGACACTGTCAGCAAACGGCCTTTGTAGCGATCGAAAATCGGCATGAAGCCTTTCAGGTAGTCCTGATACCCGTCGGGGTCGTGAATCTTCAGTTGGGCAATGAAATAGGCAGCCATGGCGTCCTCGCTCTTGAAGCCGGGGCGTAAATGTTACTCCGGCACAACCAAAAAAGAAACGGCGGTTCCCAGGGAGGAGGAGGGGAACCGCCGTTCTTTGCAACATCGAGGCAGGGAGGAGGAGAGCCCCGATGCAGTCGGACCCGGGTATTGACCCGGTATGAGGTCGCGACAATGCCAGGGAGGAGGAGAGGCATCGCCGCGCGCTTTCAACACCGGAATCAGGGAGGAGGACCCGGTGTATCAGCTCCCGGCGTTCAGGGCCGGTATTCTTTGCGGCGGCACCAGGGAGGAGGAGGATACCGCCGCTGAAGTTCAGACCCGCAGGGAGGAGGAAGCGGGGCTGAATTCCAATTTCTATTGCGTCCGTTACGCGAAGTGTTCGTTGACCGCCTGAAGCGCAACCTGACGGATCATCGATCGGTTCAGCCCGAGATCATCCAGTTCACGTGCCGACAGGGCCGACAGTTCGTTCACGGTCTTGCGGTACATCAGATGTCGGCCCACACGGGATTTTGCAGCCTCTAGAAGCGCTGAGAATCCAAATCCTTGCGCACCTTTGTGGGTGATATGTTCGCTCGTTGATGCCATCGTATCTAACCTGATCTTTTTCGTTCTGCCGTATCGCTGCGGCGTTGCTTGAGACTGAAAATAAGCAAATGCTGCAGGTGCACAATGGCTTCCGTGGTCAAAGCGGGTATGCGACAATTGCATAGATTGCCCCCTTGCGCGGCTGGCGGGCCGGCGGGATCAAAATTCACTGGCACTTTTTCAACTCTCGCCGCCATAAAAGTACCTGATTTGCTGCGACTACCCAGGGCGCGCCTCCAAGTTGACGCCAGATACTCCGAGAAGGTTGCTTCAAACCGCCTGTGTTGCTTCCGTTGTTCAATGCGGACAGCGAAACCGAAGCGCCGTGTTTGATTCTGGATACGGGATTTCATGGGAAGCGCTCAAATTCGAGCCAGTCGGCATGGGATGCTCACTAATCGCTCATGGGAATACCGGGTGATTCGCGCTCTTTGATTGGGGTAAAAAGTGAACATTCTGACGTAATCAAAAAAGTTCTTCGCCGTTCTGAATTTTCTTGGGAATTCATGGGATAAAATTACCGATACGCCGTCTGTACTATATTTAGTATGCGCTTGTTGTTTAGTTACATCATGGGGCAATAATGACTCAAAATTCTTCACTCTGCCTTGCATAATATACTGCGAAGCTGGCAAGCCGAATGGAAGTTACTCCCAAATTCCTATTGATTTCCATGAATTCCCATGGCATCCCTAGTTCATCCGATGAGGACGAGGCAGCAGGGGCGCTAAACGACCCCGACATAAATCCAAAGGTTTCATACAGGCATCTCGCTTTCATCGAACCAAGAGATCCGGCGCGCGAGCGAGCAGACATCCCCCCAGGTGGCGCGCGCAGCTGGACTTCCCGCAAGGCGGGCAAATGCGGCGGGTTGATCAGTGGCAGCAGATCAACTCGCCGTTTTTAACTTCTGGGGGTCGGAATTTTGTTGGGGGCGCAAGCGAAAGGGACAATCGGCTTGGCGCGCAGGTTCAGAGGCGAAAGCCACCACAAGGTGGACAACAAGGGCAGGGTCTCGATCCCGGCCTCGTTTCGCCGTGTGCTTGAAGCGGGCGATCCCAACTGGCAATCCGGCGGCAATCCTGAACTGGTGATCGTCTATGGTGATCACCGCCGTAAGTTTCTTGAATGCTACACCATGGAAGCGATTGACGAGGTTGATGCTAAGATAGATGCACTTCCGCGCGGTTCGATGGAGCGCAGGATGCTTCAGCGCCTGTTCCACGGTCTGTCGTTCCCGACCAATGTGGACGAAACGGGGCGTCTGGTGCTTCCGGCCAAACTGCGTGACAAGATCAAGCTCGAAGGCGACGCTTTTTTTATCGCCGCCGGTGACACGTTCCAGATATGGAAGCCCGAAACTTACACCCAAGAAGAACTCGCTTTGACCGAGGAGTGGCTGGACGAGTTGCCAGACGATTTCGATCCGATGCAGTTCCTTGATGGCCCAAGGGATGGGTGACGGCATGGCCGCCGCTGCCCTATCCTCCTCGAATGATCCGCACATCCCCGTTCTGCTGCGCCCCTTGCTGGCTGCGGTTGCACCGGTGTCGGGCGTTTGGTTGGATGGCACCTTCGGCGCGGGTGGCTATACCCGCGGTCTGCTGGAGGCCGGGGCAGACAAGGTCATCGCAGTCGATCGTGATCCGCTGGCCTTTGAGATGGCGGCAAGCTGGGCTGGTGCCTATGGTGATCGGCTGGTGATGCAGCCAGGTGTGTTTTCGCGCATGGATGACTATGCCGGGGGCCTCGACGGCATCGTCCTGGATCTTGGCGTCTCCTCGATGCAGCTCGACCAGGCCGAGCGCGGGTTCTCCTTTATGAAGGATGGCCCCCTGGACATGCGGATGAGTCAGGATGGGGAAAGCGCAGCCGATCTGGTGAACACCGCGCCCGAAGCGGCTCTGGCCGATATTCTGTTCCACTATGGTGAGGAACGCGCCAGTCGACGCATCGCCAAGGCCATCGTCCGGGCTCGCACCGAAGCGCCAATCACAACGACCTTGCGTCTTGCCGAAATCGTCGAATCCTGTTTGCCGCGCGCCAAGCCGGGGCAGTCCCATCCGGCGACACGCTCGTTCCAGGCTCTTCGGATTGCGGTCAACGCGGAATACGAAGAACTGTTTCTGGGTCTCATGGCTGCGGAACGAGCGCTGAAACCGGGCGGACAACTGGCGGTCGTCACGTTTCATTCGATTGAAGACCGGATGGTCAAACGCTTTTTACAGTCGCGGGCGGGTAAGACCGGACGCGCCAATCGGTACGCCCCCGAGCAACAGGAAGATCAGCCGCAATTCATTCTGAAAACGCGCAAGGCCGTCGGCCCCGACGATCAGGAGTTGGCCGAGAATCCGCGCTCGCGGTCAGCCAAGTTGCGCGTCGCGGTACGTACCGACGCCCCGGCGGGGGAAATTGATGCCCGCGCCATCGGAATGCCTCAGCTTAGTGGGGGAGCGAGATGAAAAGTTTGATGTATGTGTTGACCGCTCTGGCCGTGTTCGGGCTGGCATTGTGGGCGTATCAGGAAAACTATCGCACCCAGCAGGTGCTCAAGGAAACTCAAGGACTGCAGCGTCAGATCGGCGCGGCACAGGCCCGGCTTGCGATTTTACGTGCTGAATGGGCTTATCTCAATCGGCCCGATCGGCTGCGTGAACTGGCGGACCTGAATTTCGAACGTCTGGGCTTGCTGCCTCTTCGGGCCGAGCAATTCGGAAGCGCCGATCAGATCGCCTATGGCGAAGACCCTGACCTGCCCATCGTCGATCCGATCGAGTTGCAGGCGGTTACCGAGTTCGAATCGCTGGGTGAGGTGGAAATCCCATGACCCGCACACCGCTCCGCCCTCTGGCCCGCATCCTCGACGCCCGCTCCCGTGGTGAAAATCCGGACCTTATCGAGCGCGAAAACATCCGCAAGCGCCACGAAGAGATGAAGGACCGCGCTCGTACTCGCGCGGAGGGGCGCTTGCTGGTATTGGGCGTGTTCTTTTTCTGCGCATTTGCCGTGGTTGGTGCCCGGATGGGGATGCTCGCGACGTCCGAGGCGCAAGAGCCGCTGGCTACCGCGCCCGGAGCAAATATCGCCATGCAACGGGCGGAAATCGTGGATCGTGAAGGGCGCATACTCGCCACCAATCTGGAAACCTATTCCGTCTATGCCCAGCCGCCGAACATGATCGATCCCGTCGCGTCGGCCGAAGGGCTTGTGCGGATTTTCCCGGATCTGGACAAGGATCGTCTCGTCAAGGATTTCACCGGCAAGCGCAAGTTCCTGTGGATAAAAAAGCGCATCTCGCCTGAACAGAAGCAGGCGGTGCACGATATCGGCGATCCCGGCATCCTGTTCGGTCCCCGCGAAATGCGCCTTTATCCCAATGGCCAGCTTGCTGCGCATATCCTTGGCGGTTCCGGTTTTGGCCGTGAAGGGGTGAGTGCCGCCGAAGTTATCGGCGTTGCGGGCGTCGAAAAGCAGTTTGACGGCTATCTGCGCGACCCCGCCAACGGCAACAAGCCACTGCAACTTTCGCTGGACCTGACAATCCAGTCGGCGGTCGAACGGGTACTGCTCGGCGGCATGAAGATCATGAACGCCAAGGGGGCCTCGGCCGTCTTGATGAATGTACACACTGGCGAAGTGATCTCGGCGGCATCATTGCCCGCATTCGATCCCAATGATCGCCCGCGACCGCCGACCAGTGGATTTGATCCCTCGGACAGCCCGCTGTTCAACCGCTATGTGCAGGGCGTTTATGAGTTGGGATCTGTCTTCAAGATCTTCACGGCAGCGCAGGCCATAGACCTTGGGCTGGTGAACTCGGAGACCATTATCGACACGTCCGGCCCGATGCGCATCGGGCGGTTCCCGATCGGCGAGTTCAACAACAAGAACTATGGCAAGATCAGTGTGGCGGATGTAATCGTCCACAGCTCGAACCGGGGGACCGGGCGGCTGGCGCTGCAGATCGGGGCCGAGCGGCAGCAGTCGTTTCTGGAATCCCTCGGCATGTTCGATCCGACCCCCTTCGAGATTGTCGAAGCTTCGGGCGGCGCGCCGCTCAAGCCCAAGAAATGGGGCGAGTTGAGCACTGTCACCGTGTCTTACGGGCATGGCTTGTCGACCAGCCCGATGCATCTGGCGGCCGGCTATGCCGCGCTTGCCAATGGTGGCCATTATGTCAGCCCCACAATCCTGAAGCAGCGCGGGCCACAACACGGACCCCGCGTGATGTCCGAAAGCGCGGCAAAACAGGCGCGGGCGATGCTGCGCAAGGTGGTCACCAGCGGCACAGCCAGCTTTGGCGAAGTGCCGGGCTATGACGTGGCCGGCAAGACCGGTACCGCCGACAAGCCGAAACCGCGAGGCGGCTATTACGAAGACAAGGTGATTGCCACTTTTGCCACCCTGTTCCCTGCTTATGATCCGAAATATGTCCTGATTGTCACTTTGGATGAACCTTCAATCGTGGCATACGGCGAAAAGCGCCGGACGGCGGGCTGGACGGCGGTTCCGGTGACGGCGGAACTGATCGGGCGGGTGGCCCCGTTGCTGGGGTTGCGACCGCGGCTTGAGCCTGAAGCGGGCGCTGCTATAACGCTGACCTCAAACTAGACAGCACGAGGCAGATTGGTCATGGGCGCAAGGTCAAAAACTCTCGGTGAATTGGCCCTGACCGCACGAGCTGGACGCAATCCAGCGGTCACAGGCCTGGCCGTGGACAGCCGAGAGGTCAGGGATGGATTCCTCTTTGCCGCGTTGCCGGGCACCCGCGTGCATGGTGGCGAGTTCATCCAATATGCCCTGCGCATGGGGGCCGTCGCTGTTTTGACGGATGCAAAGGGGGCCGAAATCGCCAGGGACGAATTGGCAGCTTCTGATGCGGCACTGGTCGTGGCTGAGGACCCGCGTCAGGCGCTGGCCTATACCGCGGCGCTCTGGTTCGGTGCCCAGCCAGAGACCATGGTGGCGGTGACCGGCACCAACGGAAAGACATCCGTCGCCACTTTCATACGCCAGATCTGGATCGAACTGGGCCACAGCGCTGTCAATCTGGGTACAACCGGCGTCGAGGGCGCATGGACCGCGCCGCTGGCCCACACCACGCCCGAGCCAATCACTTTGCACCGGACGCTGGCCGAGGCTGCGGCCAACGGCATAACCCACGCGGCGATGGAGGCTTCCTCGCATGGTCTGGAACAGCGTCGCCTGGACGGCGTCCGGCTCAAGGCGGCGGGGTTTACCAATTTTACCCAGGACCATCTGGATTATCACGACACGTTCGAAGCCTATTTCGCCGCCAAGGCGGGTCTGTTCCGCCGCGTGTTGCCGCCCGACGGAACGGCAGTGATCAATCTGGATGACCCCAAGGGCGCGGAAATGCGCGCCGTGGCCGCCGCGCGCGGACAGGAGATTCTGACCGTCGGACGCACGGGCGGTGATCTGAGTCTGCTGAACCAACGCTTTGACGCCACCGGGCAGGATTTGCGGTTTTCCTGGCGCGGCAAGACGTTCCAGTCCCGGCTGAACCTGATCGGTGGGTTTCAGGCGGAAAACGTGCTGCTGGCCTGCGGGCTGGTCATTGCGGGCGGTGATGACCCTGAGCGAGTATTCGAAACCCTGCCGCATCTGACGACCGTGCGCGGGCGGATGCAGTTGGCCGCCACCCGTGACAGCGGGGCGGCGGTCTTTGTCGATTATGCTCACACACCCGACGCGGTGGCGACCGCGCTCAAGGCCATGCGCCCGCACGTGATGGGCCGGCTGATCGCTATCGTAGGTGCCGGTGGCGACCGCGACGCCACCAAGCGCCCGTTGATGGGCCGGGCAGCGGCGGAAAATGCCGACATCGTATTCGTCACTGACGACAACCCGCGAAGCGAAGATCCCGCAACCATCCGGGCCGCCGTGATGGGCGGAGCGCCGGAGGCCACCGAGGTGGGCGACAGGGCCGAGGCGATCCTGCGCGGTGTCGACGCCCTGCAACCGGGTGATGCGCTGCTGATTGCGGGAAAAGGCCATGAAAGCGGGCAGATCGTGGGGGATCAGGTTTTACCGTTTGACGACGCCGAACAGGCCAGTATCGCCGTGGCCGCGCTGGATGGGAGGGTGGCATGACGCTCTGGACCGCAGACGAAGCCGCTCGCGCTACCGGAGGGCGCGTGACTGCTGACTGGCAGGCAAATGGCGTTTCAATTGATACCCGCACTCTGCAGAAGGGCGATCTTTTCGTGGCTCTCAAGGCCGCGCGCGACGGGCATGACTTTGTAGCGCAGGCGTTGGAAAAAGGCGCAGGCGCCGCGCTGGTTTCGCGCGTTCCCGAAGGCGTGTCTGCCGATGCGCCGCTCTTGATTGTAGAGGATGTGCAAGCCGGTCTTGAAGCACTCGGTCGGGTCGCGCGTGCCCGGACAGTCGCCAAGGTCGTGGCGGTTACTGGTAGTGTCGGCAAGACCTCGACCAAGGAAATGCTGGCAGCGATGCTGGCGGGTCAGGGTAAAACCCATGCCAGTGTCGCCAGCTACAACAACCACTGGGGCGTGCCACTGACGTTGGCGCGAATGCCGCGCGACACCGAATTCGCGGTCATCGAGATCGGCATGAACCACCCCGGAGAGATTGCCCCGCTTGCCCGTCAGGCCCGCCCGCACGTCGCGTTGGTCACCACCGTGGCGGCCGTGCATCTTGAGGCGTTCGACTCGGTCGCAGACATTGCTCGCGAAAAGGCCGCCATCTTCGACGGGCTGGAGTCGGACGGCACAGCCATCGTCAATGCCGACATAGATCACGCGGGCATCCTGCGCAGTTTTGCCGAACGGCAGGGTGCCCGGATCGTCGAATTCGGGAAAAAATCGTCTGATTACAGACTTTTGAATGTAATCAGTCGGGGTGACGAAACCCGCGCTCGCGCAGAGTTTGATGGATCGGGGTTCGAATTCGAAGTCCTTTCCGCCGGAACCCATTTCGCGATGAACGGCCTTGGTGCTCTGGCCGCCTGCGTTGCGCTGGGCGTAGATCTGGACCGGGCCGTTGACGGTCTGCGCCGTTGGACCCCCTATGAAGGGCGCGGTGTACGCGAAAGGATCTCGCTGCCTGGCGGCGGTGAGATCGAGTTGCTTGATGACAGCTACAACGCCAATCCGACATCGATGGCCGCGGCGCTGGACGTTCTGGCCGCGGCCTCGACCATGCGCCGCGTGGCGTTTCTGGGCGACATGAAGGAGCTTGGGTCGCAAGAGGCGGAGATGCACGCGGCAATGGCCGGGATCGACGCCATGGTTCGTGTCGATATGGTTCACTGTATCGGCCCGCTGATGCGGGCGCTGCATGCGGCATTACCTGACAGCAAGCGCGGTTTGTGGACCGAGACAAGTGCAGAAATGGCCGACCGCCTTGCACAGCTTGTTCAGGCTGGCGACGCCGTGCTGGCCAAGGGGTCGCTCAGTATGGGGCTCGCGAGGATCGTTGACGGCGTACGAAAAATGGGGCAAGGCCCCGCGGTCGAGGGATGACGCGCGCGTAAGGAAGGTTTCGAGATGCTCTATTGGTTGACGGCCCTGTCGGACGGAGGCGATTTCTGGAACCTCTTCCGTTATATCACCTTCCGCGCGGGTGGGGCTTTCATGACGGCGCTCATCTTTGGCTTCCTGTTCGGCAAACCGCTGATCAACGTGCTGCGCCGCAAGCAAGGCAAGGGCCAGCCTATCCGCAACGACGGCCCCGAGGCGCATTTCTCCAAGGCCGGAACGCCTACGATGGGTGGGTTGCTGATCGTGGGCGCGCTGGTCACCTCGACGCTTTTGTGGGCGCGGTTGAGCAATCCTTTCGTGTGGCTGGTCCTGTTCGTGACGCTGGCCTATGCGGCAATCGGGTTTGCCGACGACTACGCCAAGGTGTCCAAGCAGAACACCAAGGGCGTGCCGAGCAAGCTGCGGCTGGCGCTGGGCATCATCATCGCGGTGATCGCGGCGCTCTGGGCCACGTTCAACCACCCGGCGGAGCTTCAGAACCAGCTGGCGCTGCCGGTGTTCAAGGACACGCTGATCAATCTGGGCCTTTTTTATATACCGTTTTCCATCTGCGTCATCGTCGGTGCCGCCAACGCGGTGAACCTGACCGATGGTCTGGACGGGCTGGCGATCATGCCTGCGATGATCGCCGCCTCGACGCTGGGAATCATCGCCTATGCGGTGGGGCGGGTCGACTTTACCGAGTATCTGGACGTGCATTACGTGCCGGGAACCGGCGAGATCCTGATCTTTACCGCTGCCCTTTTCGGGGCGGGTCTGGGCTTTCTGTGGTACAACGCGCCGCCTGCTGCGGTGTTCATGGGGGATACCGGCTCGCTTGCGCTGGGCGGGGCGCTGGGGGCGATTGCGGTGGCCACCAAGCACGAGCTGGTGCTGGCGATTGTTGGCGGGCTTTTCGTGGTTGAGGCGCTGAGCGTGATCATCCAGGTGCTCTATTTCAAACGCACCGGCAGGCGGGTGTTCCTGATGGCGCCGATTCATCACCATTACGAGAAAAAGGGCTGGGCCGAGCCGCAGATCGTCATCCGGTTCTGGATCATCTCGCTGATCCTGGCGATGATCGGACTGGCGACGCTGAAGGTTCGGTAGCGTCGAACTGTCCGAATTGTACAGGGTTTGAAGGACGTGTTGACCGAATTGTACCAGTCGGCCCTGTCAATCTTTTGGCAGGATTTCCACTTTCCGCCCCATCCCGGCGCGCGGCGTTTACCCGCGATCAATGAAGGTTGACGCTTTTTCAATCGCCGGGAGTTTGTATGCTGAGGCGAGTTGGTGAGTAACGTCCGACCCATTCCTCCCGGATCAAAATGCTCCTCTCGCAAAAGCCCTGAGCTCGGACCTCCCACCCGCTTTTCAAATCGGTGACGATCCGTTAGCGAGGAAGCCGGAACATGTGAGGGCAAGTGGATGATCCCCGTCAGAGGATTTGACAATCAGAAAGTTGCGGTGCTGGGGCTGGGCCGGTCGGGGCTGGCGGCGGCGCGGGCGCTCAGGGCGGGCGGGGCGGAGCCTGTGTGCTGGGACGACAACCCGGCCGCGCGCGAGGCGGTGGAGGCCGAGGGCTTTGTCTGCGCCGATCTGCGCCGTCAGGGCGCGTTTGACGATGTGGCGGCGCTGATCGTCAGTCCGGGCATTCCGCATCTTTACCCCGAGCCCAATCCGGTGGTGCGTGCGGCGCTGGACGCGGGCGTGCCGGTGGACAATGACATCGGTCTGTTCTTCCGCTCGTTCGCGGGGCCGGACTGGAACAATTTCGACCGGCCGCCGCAGGTTGTGGCGGTGACCGGATCGAACGGGAAATCGACCACGGCGGCGCTGATCCATCACATCCTGACCGAGGCCGGGCGGCCCTCGCAACTGGCGGGCAATATCGGGCGCGGGGTGCTGGATATCGAGCCGGGGCAGGATGGCGGCGTGGTGGTGCTGGAACTTTCGAGCTATCAGACCGAGCTGGCCCGCGCGCTGACGCCGGATGTGGCGGTGTTCACCAACCTCAGCCCCGATCATCTGGATCGCCACGGCGGCATGGGCGGATATTTCGCCGCCAAGCGGAGGCTGTTTGCCGAAGGCGGGCCGGACCGGGCGGTGATCGGCGTGGACGAGACCGAGGGCTTGTTCCTGGCGGGGCAGATGTCTGAAGGGCCGGGCGATGACCGGGTGATCCGCATTTCGGTCGCGCGCAAGCTGACCGGGCCGGGCTGGCAGGTTTTTGCCCGCAAGGGGTTTCTGGCGGAATATCGCAAGGGACGGCAGGCGGCCTCGATCGATCTGCGCGGTATCCGGGGGCTGCCGGGCGCGCATAACCACCAGAATGCCTGTGCCGCTTACGCGGCCTGCCGCACGCTGGGACTGGCACCGAGGGTGATCGAGGCGGCGCTGCACAGCTTTCCCGGTCTGCCGCATCGCAGCCAGATCATCGCCGAGGCGCTTGGCGTGACATATGTGAACGATTCCAAGGCCACCAATGTGGACAGCGCGGTCAAGGCGCTGGGCGCGTTCCGCAAGATCCGCTGGATCTGCGGCGGGCTGGAGAAAGACGGGGGGCTGTCGCCGTTGAACGCGGCGTCGGGCGAGGTGATCAAGGCCTATGTCATCGGGCGCGAAGCGGCGGGGTTCGCCATGCAGCTGGAGGTCGAGGCCGAGGTCTGCACCACCATGGCGGCGGCGGTCGAGCGGGCGATGGCCGAGGCGCAGGAGGGCGAGACGGTTCTGCTGGCCCCGGCGGCGGCGAGTTTCGACCAATATGACAACTTCGAGCGGCGCGGCGAGGATTTCACGGCCGAGGTGCGAGGCCGGTTGGCCGGGTAGGGGGCGCTGCCCCCGGCGCGCGGGGGCGCGCGGCTCTACCGGAGTATTTGGGAAATGATGAAGGCCTCAGCGGGTGGTCGCGGCGATGGCGGTGCCGGCGGCGTGGCCCGAGGACCAGGCCCATTGGAAATTATAGCCGCCCAGCCAGCCGGTCACATCCACTGCTTCGCCGATGGCGTAGAGGCCGGGCAGGGATTTGGCCTGCATCGTTTTCGAGGACAGCGCACCGGTGTCGATGCCGCCCAGGGTGACCTCGGCGGTGCGGTAACCTTCGGTGCCCGAGGGCGTCAGTTGCCAGTCGCCGAGGGCCGCGCAGAGGGCGGCGAGCCTGGCGTCGGACTGGTCGGCGAGATTGCCATCGAGCGGCAGGATCGGTTTGAGGTGTTCGACCAGCCGCGCCGGCAGGTGGCGCGACAGTTCGGTCGTCAGCGCCTTGCGGCCTGAGTGCTGGCGCTGGCTGCGCAGCTTTTCGCAGAGGTCGGTATCGGGGATCAGGTTGACCGAGACCGCCTCGCCCTCGCGCCAATAGCTGGACAGCTGGAGGACGGCGGGGCCGCTGAGGCCGCGATGGGTGAAGAGGAGGGCTTCGTCGAAACTGGCGCGCGCATTGGAGAGCCGGACGGGCAGCGAGACCCCCGCGAGGTCGCTGAACCGGCCTTCGGGAAAGGTGAAGGGGACCAGCGCGGCGCGGGTATCGGTGACCGGCAGGCCGAATTGCCGGGCGGTATCATAGGCAAGGCCGGTGGCGCCCATTTTGGGGATCGACTTGCCGCCGGTGGCGAGCACCAGGTTGGCGCAGGTTGCCTCGACCCGGTTGCCGTCGCGGTCCAGCCCCAGCGCAAAGGCGCCGTCGCGGTGATGCAGGTCCGTCAGGGTGGTGGACAGCCACAGCTCGGCCCCGGCCTTTTCCGCCTCGGTCACAAGCATCGAGACGATCTGTTTCGAGGAGCCGTCGCAGAAAAGCTGCCCCAGCGTCTTTTCGTGCCAGGCGATGCCGTGGCGGTTCACCAGATCGATGAAATCCCATTGCGTATAGCGGGCCAGTGCGGATTTGCAGAAATGCGGGTTCTGCGACAGGAAATTTTCGGGGCCCGCGTACAGGTTGGTGAAATTGCAGCGCCCGCCGCCCGAGATGCGGATTTTCTCGCCCGGAGCGCGCGCGTGATCGATCACCAGCGTGCGCCCGCCGCACCGGGCGGCGCACATCAGGCCGGCGGCCCCGGCGCCCAGGATGATCGTGTCGAACCTCATGCCCCGGCCTTGGCGCGGATTGACGCCAATGACAAGAGGAAGAGGCTGGCCTGAAAAGGATTTTGCCTGTAGAATCGCGTTCAGATCCCGAAAACGGGACGTGTACGAGGCAGATAGTGGCGGTAATCTCATGACTGAGATGGTGTATGGTGCCGTGCCCGAGAGGCGCGGCGAACCGATCCTTCCCAAATGGTGGCGGACGATCGACAAGTGGACGATGTCCTGTGTGCTGATCCTGTTCGTGATCGGCCTGTTGCTGGGGCTGGCCTCGTCCCCGCCGCTGGCATCGCGAAATGGCTTCGATCCGTTCCACTATGTCGAGCGGCAGGCGTTTTTCGGCGGGCTGGCCGCCGTGGCGATGCTTTTGACCTCGATGATGTCGCCGGTGCTGGTGCGGCGGCTGGCAGTGATCGGCTTTGTCCTGTCTTTCGTGGCGCTGGCGCTGCTGCCGTTTCTGGGCACCGATTTCGGCAAGGGCGCGGTGCGCTGGTACAGTCTGGGATTTGCCTCGGTGCAGCCTTCGGAGTTTCTCAAGCCCGGCTTCATCGTCGTGGCCGCCTGGCTGTTTGCCGCTGCGCAGGAGATCAATGGCCCGCCGGGGCGTCTGTGGTCGTTTGCGCTGTGCATGGCGATTGTCATGATGCTGGTGTTGCAGCCCGATTTCGGGCAGGCCTGTCTGGTGCTGTTCGGCTGGGGCGTGATCTATTTCGTGGCCGGAGCGCCGATGCTGCTGATGCTGGGCATGGCCGGGGTCGTGGTTCTTGGCGGCATGCTGGCCTATTCCAATTCCGAGCATTTCGCCCGTCGCATCGACGGGTTTCTGAACCCTGACGTCGATCCGACCACGCAGCTGGGCTATGCCACCAACGCCATCCGCGAGGGAGGGCTGTTCGGTGTAGGCGTCGGCGAGGGGCAGGTGAAATGGTCGCTGCCCGATGCCCATACCGATTTCATCATCGCGGTGGCGGCCGAGGAATACGGGCTGATCCTGGTGCTAATCGTCATCGCGCTTTACAGCCTGATCGTGGTGCGCTCGCTGTTGCGGCTGATGCGCGAGCGGGACATGTTCATCCGTCTGGCGGGAACCGGTCTGGCGTGTATGTTCGGCGTTCAGGCGATGATCAACATGGGTGTCGCGGTGCGGCTGTTGCCGGCCAAGGGCATGACGCTGCCCTTCGTCAGCTATGGCGGTTCGTCCCTGATCGCTGGGGGCATTGCGCTGGGCATGTTGCTGGCCTTTACCCGCACGCGGCCGCAGGGCGAACTGGGTGACATTCTTCGCGGACGGGGATGATGGGCAAGCCGTATCTTCTGATCGCCGCCGGGGGAACCGGCGGTCATATGTTTCCGGCTCAGGCGCTGGCCGAGGCGATGCTGAAACGCGGTTGGCGGGTGCGCCTGTCGACGGATGCGCGCGGCGCGCGCTATACCAAGGGCTTTCCGCATTCGACCGAGATTGCCGAGGTCGCCTCGGCCACGTTTGCGCGCGGCGGGCTGGCGGCCAAGGCGCTGGTCGGGCCAACGATCGCGGGGGGCGTCACCAGCATGGCGTTCCAGATGCTGCGCGACCGGCCCGACGTGGTGGTGGGCTTTGGCGGCTATCCGTCGATTCCAGCGCTGGGCGCGGCCACGATGCTGCGCGTGCCGCGCATGATCCATGAACAGAACGGGGTGCTGGGTCGGGTCAACCAGATATTTGCCACCCGCGTCGCTCATGTCGCCTGCGGCGTCTGGCCGACGCAGCTGCCCGAGGGGGCGCATGGCATTCACACCGGCAACCCGGTGCGTGCGGCAGTGCTGGAGCGCGAGGCGGCGGGGTACATCCCGCCCGGCGACTATCCGATGTCGATCCTTGTCATGGGTGGGTCGCAGGGCGCGCGCATCCTCAGCGATACGGTGCCCGGCGCGATTGCGGCGCTGCCCGAGGGCATGCGCCAGTATATCCGCGTGTCGCATCAGGCCCGCGAGGAAGATGGCGAGCGCGTCACCGCCTTTTACGACGCGCATGGCATCAAGGCCGATGTAAAGCCTTTCTTTCAGGATATCCCTCGGCGGATGTCCGAGGCGCAGCTGGTCATCAGCCGGTCGGGCGCGTCCAGCGTGGCGGATATTTCCGTGATCGGGCGGCCCTCGATCCTGATCCCTTTTGCTGCCGCCGCAGGCGATCACCAGACCGCCAATGCCCGCGGGCTGGTTCAGGCCGGGGCCGCGATCATGATCCCTGAAAGTGCCCTTGACGTTTCCGCCCTGTCGGAGCAAATCACGACGATTCTGACCAACCCGCAAGCCGCCCAGAAAATGGCCCGCGCCGCCCGGTCGGTCGGGGCGCCCGACGCGACCGAGCGTCTGGTCGCCCTTGTCGAAGAACTGGCGCGAGAGGAGACCGCATGACCCCCGCAACCAAACTGCCGCAAGACGTAGGCCCCATTCATTTTGTCGGCATTGGCGGCATCGGCATGTCGGGCATCGCCGAGGTGTTGCTGAACCTTGGCTATCAGGTGCAGGGGTCGGACCTGAAGGGGTCAAAGATCACCGACCGGCTGGAGCGCCTTGGGGCACGGATCTTTGTCGGCCAGAGCGCCGAGAACCTGGAAGGGGCCGAAGTTGTCGTGGTATCGACCGCGATCAAGCGCGGCAATCCCGAACTGGACGGCGCGCGGGCGCAGGGCCTGCCGGTGGTGCGGCGCGCGGACATGCTGGCGGAACTGATGCGGCTGAAATCCAACATCGCGGTTGCCGGGACGCATGGCAAAACCACCACGACCACGATGATGGCCGAGCTGATGGTGGCGGGTGATTTCGACCCGACCGTGATCAATGGCGGCATCATCCACGCCTATGGATCGAACGCTCGGATGGGGCAGGGCGAATGGATGGTGGTCGAAGCCGACGAGAGCGATGGCTCGTTCAACCGCCTGCCCGCAACCATCGCCATTGTCACCAATATCGACCCCGAGCATATGGAACATTGGGGTGATTTCGACAGGCTGCGCGACGGATTCTACGAATTCGTCTCGAACATTCCTTTCTATGGTCTTGCCGTTTGCTGCACCGATCATACCGAGGTGCAGGCGCTGGTGGGGCGCATCACCGACCGGCGCGTGCGCACCTATGGGTTCAACGCGCAGGCGGATGTGCGGGCGGTGAACCTGACCTACAAGGGCGGTGTGGCGCATTTCGACATTCATCTGCAGCACGAGGACAAGGTGATCGAGGGTTGCACCCTGCCGATGCCGGGCGATCACAACGTGTCGAACGCGCTGTCGGCAGTGGCGGTGGCGCGGCATCTGGGCATGAAGGCGGCGGAAATTCGCGAGGCATTGGCCAGGTTCGGCGGCGTCAACCGTCGCTTTACCAAGGTTGGCGAAGTGAACGGCGTCACCATCATCGACGATTACGGCCATCATCCGGTCGAGATTGCCGCTGTGCTCAAGGCCGCGCGTCAGGCCACGGAAGGCCGGGTGATCGCGGTGCATCAGCCGCACCGCTATACCCGCCTGTCCAACCTGTTCGACGATTTCTGCACCTGTTTCAACGATGCCGATGTCGTCGCCATCGCCGAGGTCTATGCCGCCGGCGAGGACCCGATCGACGGAGCCAGCCGCGACGATCTGGTGGCGGGCCTGATCCGCCACGGCCACCGCCACGCCCGCGCCATCCTGAACGAGGACGATCTGGAACGCCTGGTGCGCGAACAGGCCCGCCCCGGCGACATGGTTGTCTGTCTGGGGGCCGGGACGATCAGCACCTGGGCCAATGGCCTGCCCGAGAGGTTGGAGAGCCAGTAGCCCTGGTTGGCAACCGCGCGTCGCTTCAAGTGCCTGTGACAGCGAGACTAATTGCCGCCTCGGAAACAATAAAGTTGGATTATTCGCGTTCTGCGCGTATTCTGTAGCCGCCGGACAACGATCCGGCCTAGTCGTAAAGACGTAAGGGGTACAATATGGCGCAGGAGCTCAAGCGCCGTATAGGGTTGGGTCTGTTGACCGCCTATGGCGTTGGCGTGATGGTCGGCGCAGGTATCTATGTGCTTGTCGGTGCCATTGCCGCGGATGCCGGGATCTGGGCGCCGCTTGCCTTCGTTCTGGCCGGTCTCATCGCTGCGCCCACTGCATTGAGCTATTCCGAGTTTTCCACCCGCCTGCCCGAGGCGGCGGGCGAGGCGGCCTATGTGGGCACTGGCCTGAGCAGTCAGGCGCTGGCGCTTTTGGTGGGTCTGGCGGTGGTGGCCGCCGGGACGGTGTCTGCCGGGGCGGTGCTGCGCGGTGGGGTGGGATACCTGACCCATGCCATCGATGTGAACGCGACGGTGGCAATACTGGTGCTGGGCGTCGCCCTGACTGCCGTTGCCGTGTTCGGCGTGCTGGAAAGCCTTGCGCTGGCCGCGATTTTTACCGTGATCGAGCTGACCGGTCTGGGGCTGGTCAGCTGGGCGGGGCTGAGCGGCGAGGCGTCTGCGGACTGGACAATGGCCGCGCCCCCGGTCTGGACCGGGATCGGGCTGGGAGGTGTGCTGGCCTTTTTCGCCTTCATCGGGTTCGAGGACATCGTCAACATGGCCGAAGAGGTGGACCGACCGGAACGGACCATGCCGCGCGCGATCCTGATTTCGCTGGCGATTACCTCGGTGATCTATTCGCTGGTCAGCTGGGCCGCGGTGCGGGCGGTGCCGCTGGCCGAGCTGTCCGCCTCGACCAGCCCGCTGGCGCTGGTCTGGCAGACCGCGCGTGGCGGGTCTGGCGAGTTTCTGTCGGCCATCGCGGTGTTCGCGGCGCTGAATGGGGTGCTGGCGCAGATCGTCATGGCCAGCCGGGTTCTGTTCGGACTTGGCAAGCGCAACCCGGCTTTGGGCGTCTTTCATCAGGCGCATCCCCGGCTGGGGACACCGGTGCTGGCCACCGTGCTGATCGGAGCCGTGGTGATCGGTGCCGCGCTGTACGTTCCCTTTGCGACGCTGGCAGAGACCACATCCGCGATTCTGCTGGGCGTTTTTGCTCTGGTCAACCTCGCGTTGATCGTCCAGAAGCGGCGCGAACCCGATGCCCGATTCCGCGTGCCGATGGCGGTTCCGGTGCTGGGCCTTGTCTTGTCTTTAAGCGCGCTTGCCGTCGCCATAGGAGGGATCGCATGAACCTGCTGGTCGTTCTTGCCATCGCCTGGGTCTTTGCCGCGACCGCCGTGGCGTTTCTGCCGATGCGCCGCCAGTATGCGCCGGGCGTCATCCTGCTGGCCGCTGCGCCGGTGCTGATCGCAGCCCTTTGGATTCATTACGGCTGGGTTCTGGGGCTTGCGGCGCTGGCGGGATTCCTGTCGATGTTCCGCAATCCGCTGATCTATTTCTGGCGCAGGTGGCGCGGTCTGGAACCGGAGGGGCGGAAATGACGATTTCCCTTACTCTAGCCTGCATCTGGGCCGTTGCGGCAAATGTACTCGCCTTGACTCCGAGCAAGGACAACCACTGGCGCAAGGCCTATGCCCTGATTGCCGTCGGCATCCCGCTTGTGGGGTATGTCACCTTTGAAAACGGCCCCTGGATCGGGTTGATCGTACTGGCCGCTGGCATGTCCATGCTGCGGTGGCCGGTGATCTACCTGACCCGCTGGGTGCGGATGAAGCTGCTGGGGCCGAAGGCGGCGAAGAAATAATTCGGAGACCTCGTCATGGGGAATATCGCTACTCTTGCCTATCTGCCGCTGATCGCGCTGGTAACCGGCCTTCTTGCCGGGTTCGTCGCGGGCCGCTGGATGGGATTTCGCAACCTGCTGTGGCTGATCGGCCTGACCTCGGCGGTGGCGCTTGGGCTGATCATCATGCTGACCACGGTCGGCACCGGCGAGGAGGAGCGCGCCTTTGCCCCCTTCGTCTGGCTGACCGGCGGCGTGCTGCCGTTCCTGTTCGCGGTGATCATGGGCGGTGTCGGCGGGCGCAGTCTGGCCAATCGCGCCGGGGCCTGACCGTTGTCAGGTTGCTGAGCCTGTCAGGCGCCACACCGGAACCTCGCCCAGCCCCTTGATGTCAGCTGGTCCCAAGGAGGTAAGGTCGAACCGATCTCTCAGCGCCTGCTCCATGGCGGCGCTGATCAGGGCGGTTCCGGGTTCGGCCAGTGTCTGCAGCCGGCTGGCAAGGTTGACGGTGTCGCCCCACAGGTCATAGCCGAACCGCGACTCGCCGATCACCCCGGCCAGCACCGGCCCGCAATGCAGGCCGACCCTGATTTGCAGCCGCTCATCCTGTGCCGCGTCGAGTTCCGCTGCGTGGGCCAGCATGTCCAGTGCCAGCCCCGCCGCCGCGCCTGCGGCGTCCGGGTGCGTCTGGGGCACGCCGCCAGCCACCATATAGGCGTCACCGATGGTCTTGATCTTTTCCAGCCCGTGCCGGTCCACCAGCCCGTCAAACGTGTTGAACAGATCGTCCAGCGCCGAAACCACCGCTTCGGGCGTCTTCCGCGCCGCCAGCTCGGTAAAGCCCACGACATCGGCAAACAGAACCACCGCATTTGGCACGGTATCGGCGATGCGTTCCTCGCCGCGCTCCATCCGGGCCACGATGCTGCCCGGCAGGATACGGGTCAGCAGGTCGAAATAGCGCGACTTCTGGCGCTCGATCTCGCGCTCGCCGAGAAATTCGTGCCGCCGCAGCATGTTCAGCTGGTGCACGGCAAAGCCGCCGACCAGAAGCATCACCAGATACTGGAAATAGATCGTCACCAGACTGCCGAAGGCCAGATCCCGAGCCAGCGTGAAGCTGAGTGCAAAGACAAGGGTGCAGACCGATCCGATCGCGACGGCGGTGGTGAAGCTCAGCGGCAGGATGAAGAACAGAAACATCTGGATAATCACAAAGCCCGAGAGGTATTCGTCGGGGGTATCGGCGATCAGGTTGAGGAAAGCATAGCACAGCGTCGCGGTGCCGATGGCGATCCATGCCAGTATCCCGGGCCGTTGACGGAACGCGCTGACATAGGTCATCGCATAGATGGAACCGGCGCCGGGGAGGGCCACGATCAGGCGGATCAGTACCGCCATGCCGGCCTTTTCCGGGATGACGGCCCAGTCGAGCAGGGCAAAGATCAGGCTGGCGGCCCCGGCCAGAACCGCCGACAGCCGGTATCGTTTCAGATCGCGCTCGCGTCGGGCCTCCTGAAACCGGCGCTCCAGATCCGGGTCGGCAAGCCGGGCGGTCAGCTTGTCGATGTCTGGCAGGTCGGGTCCGGTTCTTCGTGACATGGTGCCGGCAATCGTGCCGGGCAAAGGCTTGCCGATCAAGGGCCGGTTTTCCCGCGTCGGGGCGGTCTTGGGCGTTGTTCCGGAGGGCAAACCCGGATAAATGCACCGAACCGGCCAATATGAAAGAGACCCATGATCCCGACCGACACGATCCGCGGCAGACTGAC
>NZ_JBXWSF010000010.1:0-73550 GCF_059613285.1 Ruegeria sp. BHSB058
TCGGCATAGAGAATCGCCGACAGCGGTGTCAGTTCGGAGGGTTTCAGCACCATGGTGCAGCCTGCGGCCAGTGCAGGCCCCACTTTCAGCACGATCTGGTTGATTGGCCAGTTCCAGGGCGTGATCAGCCCGCAGACGCCAGCCGGCATCCGCACCAGCGTGTCGCCGTTGGGCAGGGTTTCCTCGAAATCGAGCGTCTTCAGATCGGCGATGATGGCCTCCAGGTGGTCAATGCCGACCTGCGCCTGCATCTCGCGCGACATGGTGATCGGGGCGCCCATCTCCAACGAGATGGCTTCTGCGAATTCATCAACGCGGGCGGTGTAGACCTCCAGCACCCGTTCGAGGAGCGCAATGCGGTCCTCGCGGCTGGTGGCGGCAAAGCCGGGCAGCGCAGCCTTGGCTGCGGCCACGGCGGCATCAACGTCATCTTCGCTGCCAAGCGCGAGTTGGCCAAGGGACTGTTCGGTGGCGGGGTTGATCACGTCAACCGCGCCACTGCCGGCGGGGGCGGTCCAGCTGCCGCCGATATAGAACTGGGACATGTTGTACTGCATTGCCGTATCCAATTTTGTTTGAGTGCGAGTCACTCGGCGGCGGTTGCCGCGCGGTGTTCCTGCTGCTGGCGGCGTTCCTGCCGGCGGTTGACCAGCGAGGCGGTGATGACACCCAGGGTGACGATGCCGATCAGCATGGAGGAGAGCGCGTTGATCTCCGGCGAGACCCCCAGCCGTACGGAGGAATAGAGCTTCATCGGCAGGGTGGTGGAGCCGGGGCCGGAGGTGAAGGTGGCAATCACCAGGTCGTCAAGCGACAGGGTGAACGAAAGCAGCCAGGCCGAGATCACCGCAGGCGCGATCACCGGCAGAGTCACCTGGCGGAAGGCCGAGATCGGGGTGCAGCCGAGGTCCAGCGCCGCATCCTCCAGCGACCGGTCGAAGCTGGCCAGCCGGGACGAGACCACCACCGAGGCATAGCACATGGCAAAGGTCGCATGGGCGATGGTGATGGTCCAGAAGCCGCGGTCGAGGCCGACGGCGACGAACAGCAAGAGGAGTGACAGGCCGGTCACCACCTCCGGCATCACCAGCGGCGCAAAGATCATGCCCGAAAACAGCGTGCGGCCCGGAAAAGATCCCGCACGCACCATGACAACCGCGCTCAGCGTACCCAGCACCGTGGCCAGCGTGGCCGACACAAAGGCGATGCGCAGGGTGATCCAGGCGGCCTCCAGATAGGCGTCGTTGTTCAGAACGATGCCGTACCATCTGGTGCTGAAGCCGCCCCAGACAGTGACCAGGCGGGAGTCGTTGAAGGAATAGATCACCACCAGCAGGAGCGGCAGGTACAGGAAGGCCAGGCCGAAGGTCAGAGAGGTCAGGTTGAACATGTTGAAACGGCGGATCATCCCAGGTCCTCCTGATGTTTCTGCTGGTGGCGCTGGAACAGCACGATGGGCACGATCAGGATGGTCAGCAGCACAATGGCCACCGCCGCCGCAACGCCCCAGTCGCGGTTGGAGAAAAACTCGAGCCACAGGGTCTTGCCGATCATCAGCGTGCCGGAGCCGCCCAGAAGGTCGGGGATCACGAATTCGCCAATCGCCGGGATGAAGACCAGGAAGCAACCGGCAACCACCCCAGGCAGCGACAGCGGCAAGGTGATCTGGCGGAAGGCCGCAAAGGCGCCGCAGCCCAGATCCTCGGCTGCCTCCAGCAGCCGTCCGTCGATCCGTTCCAGCGAGGCGTAAAGCGGCAGGATCATGAACGGCAGGTAGGAATAGACAATGCCGATATAGACCGCGATTTCGGTGTGCATGATCGCCAACGGCTGGCTGATGATGCCAAGCTTCATCAGCGCAAGATTCAGGAAGCCCTCGTTCTTCAGGATGCCGATCCAGGCATAGATGCGGATCAGGAAGCTGGTCCAGAACGGCAAGATGACCAGCAGCAGCAACGTCTTGCGCCAGTCCTGCGGCGCCTTGGCCATGGCATAGGCCACCGGATAGCCGATTGTAAGGGTGAGCAGCGTTGCGATGGCGGCGACCTTCACGCTGTTGAGATAGGCCTTGAGATAGATGCCATCCTCGGCCAGCCAGACGAAATTCTCGAAGTCCAGCGCCGCGAAGGACGCGCGCAGGCCGGCAAGCCCCTCATCGAGGCTGAACGTCGGGGCATAGGGCGGGCTGGCGGTGACCGAGTCCGACAAAGCAATCTTGATGACAATCAGGAAGGGCACCAGGAAGAACAGGCCCAGCCACAGATAGGGCGTCAGGATCAGGAGCTTGCGGGGGGTGTTCATGGCCGGCCCCTCATTCATCCACCAACACGCAGGCGCCTGCGCGCCAGCTGAGCCAGACCCGGTCGCTCCAGTCGATGCCGCGGCGCGAGGTCAGCAGCCGGTTGGCCTCCTGCGCGCGGATCAGCATCCCTCCGTCCAGCCGCACCAGGAAGGTAGAGGCGCTGCCGATATAGGAGATCTCTTCCACCGTGCCCTCAACCATGTTCACATTGAAGGCTTGCTCAGGCTGGTCCTTGGTAACGTGAATCTTCTCCGGGCGCAGCACCAGCGTCTTGCGGGTGCCGGGGATCAGCACATCCTCGGGCTGCGGGCGGATCGCCAGCCGGGTGCCGCCATCCCAGCGGGCCAGCGCCAGTTCGCCCTCCATGCCCGCCAATTCGATATCAATCAGGTTCACGTTGCCAATGAAATCAGCAACATAGCTGGACACCGGATGCTCGTAAATCCGTGTGGGGGTATCGGTTTGCAACAACTTACCCGCCTTCATCACTGCGATACGCGAGGATACGGTCATCGCCTCGTCCTGATCGTGGGTGACGATGATAAAGGTGAGACCCAGCCGGTCCTGCACGTCCATCAGCTGGAACTGGGTTTCCTCGCGCAGCTTTTTGTCGAGCGCGCCCAGCGGCTCGTCCAGCAGCAGCACCTTGGGTTTCTTGGCCAGCGAGCGCGCCAGCGCCACCCGCTGCATTTGGCCGCCGGACAGCTGATGCGGTCTGCGGTCGGCATAGCCTTCGAGCTGTACGAGTGCCAGCATCTCGTCGACCCGGTCCTGGATGTCGCGTTTCTTCCAGCGCTCCTGTTTCAGGCCGAACCCGATGTTCTTCGCCACCGACATATGCGGAAACAGCGCGTAGGACTGGAACATCATGTTGATCGGGCGACGGTTCGCAGGAATGCCGGTCAGGTCCTGCCCGTCCAAAAGGATGCGGCCTGAGGTCACTTCCTCAAACCCGGCCAGCAGCCGCATCATCGTGGTCTTGCCGCATCCGGAAGGACCGAGGAGAGAGAAGAACTCGCGCTCATGAATGTCCAGGTTCAGATCCGAGATTGCGGTGAAGCTGCCAAAGGTCTTGGTTACATTCTCGAAGCGGATCAGCGGCGGGCGGGTGGGTGCCTGCGGACTGGTGGGTTCGACCCGCGCGGCGGCGGCACTGGCCGGATGATGGGAATTCATTGGTGCAAGTTCCCCTGTTGCAAGTCCCTGCCGCGGTGTGAGTGTTTGCTGCGGCAGGGCAATTGATGCGCGGCCCAGGCCGCAGCAGGGCTGGAATGGCGCGGCTCGGAAGCCGCGCCGGGGCTTACTGGCCTGTGCGGACCTTTGACCAGGTGCGCGTGTAGAGACGCTCGGTCTTGCGGTCCTGCAGCACCGGAGTTGTCAGCATCTCCATCGTCGCCTCAGTCGGATAGACGGCGGGGTTGCTGATCAGCTCAGGGTCGATCTCAGCCTGAGCGGTGAGGTTGGCGCTGCCGTAGCGGATGAAGTTGGCGTTCTGCGCCGAGACCGCAGGCTGCATCAGGTAGTTCAGGAAGGCATGGGCCTCATCCACGTTCTTGGCATCGGCCAGGATGGCAAGGCCGTCAAAGTCCAGCAGCGTGCCTTCCTCCGGGATGATGTATTCCAGGGTGACGCCATTGCCGGCTTCTTTGGCGCCGTCTGCCGCCCAATAGGCATCGCCGCTCCAGGTCAACCCGAGGCAGGCGTCGCCGTCGGACAGGGCGCCGATCATGCCGTCGGTGGAAATCTGGGCGATATTGCCGCGGATCGCACCGATATGCTCCCCAGCGGCGGTGATCCGGTCCTTGTCGCTGGTATTCGGGTCTTCGCCCATGTCGATAAGCGCGGCGCCGATCACGTCGGTGGGCGAGTCTGCGATCATCACGCTGCAATCGGCCAGCTTGCTGGAAATCTCCGGATCGAACAGCAGGTCCCAGGACTTGGGAAAGCCGGCGCCCAGCCGCTCCTCCAGCTTGCCGGTGTTATAGGCGATGCCGAAGGTCCACCAGTTGTAGGGCACCAGGTATTCGTTGCCGGGGTCGAAGGTCTCGATCAGCCCGGCGATCTTGGGCCAGACGTGCTGCAGGTTGGGGATCTTGGACTTGTCGATCTTCTGCAGCACGCCGGCCGAGATCAGCCGCGCGGTGCCGGTGGAGGAAGGAACGATGATGTCGTAGCCGGAGCTGCCCGCCAGTACTTTGGTCTCCAGCATGGCGTTGGAATCATAGGTGTCATAGGTGACATCGATGCCGGTTTCCGCTTCGAAGGCTTCGATGATCGCCGGATCCAGGTAGTCGCTCCAGTTATAGATCACCAGTTCGCCCTCTGCCGCCGCAGCGGCACCCCAGATTGCAGCCGTTGCGGCCAGCAGGCTGATTGTCAGCTTGGTCTTCATGGTTCCCTCCTGTGTTGGGGTTCTGTCCGTTTCTTTTTGGGGGGCGCGGGCCTCAGGCCCGCATTGTCTCCAGCTCCAGGCCTTGGCCCAGCAGCTCCCGGGTCGCGCGTTCAACGCCTTCGGTAAGAATGTCGAACATGTCGTCGATCTGCGCCTCGGTGATCACCAGCGGCGGCGAGAAGATCGCCATGTTGCCATAGGGGCGGACCATCAGGCCCAGTTCCTGGCAGCGGGCATCAATCACTGAACCGATGGTGGCGTCGATTTCGGGGCTGGGTTTGCCGTTGCGAGTCAGGGTGCATTCGATGCAGCCTACCAGCCCCATGCCGCGCACATCCACGATCAGCGGCAGCTCCAGCAGCTGCTGCAGGCGTTTCTGGAAATGCGGGGTCACCTTGCGGACGTGTTCCAGGATGCCGTCGCGCTCGAAGATCTCGATGTTCTTGAGGCCCGCGGCGGCACAGACCGGGTGGCCGGAATAGGTGTAGCCGCTGGTGAAATAGACGTCCTTGGACACATCGCCCTCGATGTCCTTGAACAGCCGGTCGGAGAAGATCGCGGCCCCCATCGGCGCATAGCCAGAGGTCAACCCCTTGGCGCAGGTGATGATATCGGGGGTGATGCCGAACAGGTCCTCCGATGCGAACCAGTGGCCCAGGCGGCCAAAGCCGGTGACGACCTCGTCGGAGATATAGAGCACGTCATATTTGCGGCAGAGTTCCAGACAGCGGCCATGGTAACCCGCGGGCGGCACGATCACGCCGCCGGAGCCCAGCAGCGGCTCGGCAATGAAGGCGGCGACATTGTCCGCGCCGAGCTCCAGAATGGCGTTTTCCAGATCCGCAACCTTTTCATCCAGGAAGGCTTCGATGCTCATACCTGCGGGGCGGCGGAAGGCGTTCACGTCTGGCAGGAAATGGGGAATGATCTGGTCGGTGTCGAACCACTGGCGCTCGCTCGGCTTGCCGCTGAGCGAGGCTGTCAGATAGGTGCCGCCGTGATAGGCATGCGCCCGGGTGATGATCCGCTTCTTTAACGGTTTGCCCAGCAGGTTGTTGCGGAAGTGGACAAAGCGGATGGCGGTATCCACCGCGGTGGAGCCGCCGGTGGTGAAATAGACCCGGTTGAGATCGCCCGGCGCCCGTTCGGCAATTGCGTGGGCAAACTCGGCGCTTACCGACGTGGCCTCGGAGAAGGGGGAGCAATAGGCCATCTTGCGGGCCTGCGCCGCCATCGCATCAGCGATCTCGGTGTTGCCGTAGCCCAGCTGCATGCACCACATGCCGCCCGGCCCGTCGATCACCTTGTTGCCGTGCTCGTCATAGACATAGATGCCTTCGGCATACTCGCTGAACGTCCTGTCGGCTTTTCCGGGACCCTGGACTTCCAGCCCTTCCCATGGATGGAAGTAATTCTCCTTGTCCCAGGTTTTGAAGTTTTCGAAGTCGTTTCCAAGTTTGGTCATCTTGCTCTCTGTCCGGAATAGCCACACACTTTGAATGAACGTTCATACAGTAAGGGCATAAGTGAATGATCGTTCATTGTCGATGGAAATTTGATGCAATTCCGTGCAAAGTGCCGGAACGGCGGCGGGCCAGCCGGCAGCGAAAGAGGGGCAGGCAGATGGCAAATGCAGAAGAAACAAAGAAAAAGCGGAAGGTCGACAAGGACCTGCACCGGGAGGTGCTGCTTGATGCAACCGCTAACGTAATCCTGAAGTATGGGGTCAGCGGCACCACAATCAGCCGTATCCAGGAAGAATCGGGCCTGTCGCGCGGCATGATCAACCTGCACTTCCAGTCCAAGGACAACCTGATTCGCGCGCTCGCCATTCATATGACTCAGGAGTACAATGACGCTTGGCAGAGTTTTACCAGCCAAACACCGCAAGAGGTCAGTACGCCGGAAGATGCAGCAGCCCGTCTGCAGGCGCTGTTTGCGACGGACTTTTCCGAAGCGGTTTTGAACAGACGCAGTGCCCGGCTGACCTTTGCCTTTCGCGCCGAACCTGATTTGCAAGCGCCTGGAACCGGCTATACCGACACCCGCGGAACTGACCTGCACGACCATGTGCGCAGTTGCTGCAAGGTTCTGTGCGAAGTATGCGGCACCCAAGGCGATCCCGAGAAGGTCGCCATGGCCATCATGTCGCTACTGGAAGGGTTATGGACCGACTTTCACGCCCACCCCGATGAGTTCAGCAGGGAAAATGCGGTAGAAATCTGCCGGACCACTGCCCGCGCATTCTTTCCCGGATACTTCTGAACAGAAAGCGCGGGCGGGCCGCCTTTTTTTGCAAAAGGGGGCAGTACAAGCGAGATTATGAGCTGCAATATGGATACCCAAACGCCTATCTTAACGCCAAAACTCCATCATCCAAAACTTCAAAATGTCCGCATTGGCGAAGTCGCACCGCCGAAACCCCGTGGGCGTTGGATGCCCAGTTTGGCCGAAGCCACTTCGGCCAGTAGCGGCTTTTTGCGCTTCCTATCCTTTCCTATCTCGCGCAGCATTCGGTAATTTGGGCTCCCTGCCGTCATCTGAGTCTTTCAGTCGGTTACTTCCTGCTTGAAGGGCCGGTTTCGAGCCAATCTCATGGTCTTGTTCCCACCCGCAGCAAATCCTCAGCCGCCGACTCAGTCGATGTGCGACACGGTCGCAAACCGCATATACCAGCCTCTTGAGTGTGAAGACCGACCGGCAGGTCTGTCCGCGGAGCCGCCCTTCCCGAATGCACGTTCGAGATCCTGCCCAAGCAGGCAGACCGGGACAAGGGCCACGCGCACTGATCCCTTTCAGGTGAAACAGACAGAAAATCCCGCCGGTTCTCCGGCGGGGTTTTTCTTTGCTGGGTGTGGCCTGGTAGTGCAATTTGGCGGTTGGCAGCCCAGGACCCAAATCCCCAATGAAGGGTCAAAGGGTCGACCCGAGGCTATGACCCTAGCGCGTCCTTCGCCCGGTGACGATTGACAGCCCGACCCCCGACAGAACCAATATGACCCCGGTCATGAACAAGGGGCCCATACGGTCGCCAAACATGACTGCCGAGGCGCCGACGCCGAATACCGGTTGCAGGAATTGCACACTGGCCGCCACACGGGCCGGAACGGTGCGCAGGAGCCATAGCCAGAGAAACAGGCCGACAGCCGACACGAGCAGGCCAAGATAGATTGCCGCGGCGATGGAGACAGCTGTCACGTTGAAGGGGGTGGTCGCAACTTCCCACGCCGTGAATGGCAGGAGGGCGAGGAACCCGGCCAGCGTGCTCCAGATCACGACCGTGACGGTGCCGTGGCGCGCCGCCAATTCGACGCTCCAGACATAGTACAGGGCTATGACCACTGCCGACAGCAGAACGAGCGCCACGCCTGTCATGGTCGTTTGCGCCGCAGCACCCACACCGTCATTTTGACCGAACGCCACCAGTGCGACACCCGCGAAGGCTGCTACCAGCCCGAACTGCTGCACCATGTTGACCGGCTGGCCAAGCCGCAGTGCCGCGAGGATAACGACAAAGACCGGGATGGTAGCAGAAACGATGGTGCTGACCGAAGCAGAGGTTCCGTAGACGCCGAAGGATTGCGACAGGTTGCCGATCCCGATCCCGACGAACCCGAGCGCCGCGACTTTCGGCAGGGCGGTGAGCGGAATCCTGTGCCGCCCGATGGCGAAGAGAAACAGGAATGGTACGGCGAAGGCGAAGCGCAATGCGGTGAACGCTATTGGCGGCATGGTGTCGAGGCCCAGCTTGGTGATCGGGATCGACAGGCCCCAGAGCACCGCCAGAAGCAACATCCCCCCGACGCTGAGGGGCGAAAGACGGTCGACGAGGGACGCAAGCGGCAGTGCGGGCGTTTCCGGGGTTGTGATCGTCATGTTAGTTTCTTGAAAAAGATTGCTCTCAGATCACTTATTGAATGCGAAGGCTGATGCTGACAAACGAATTGTTTGACGTCTATGATTGAAGGAAATGCAATCATGAGACCGCCATGCCCGTCCGACCCCCACCCTTGCAGACCCTGCGTGCCTTTGAAGCCGCAGGTCGTCTGTTGAGCATGGCGCTGGCGGCGCAGGAGTTGAACCTTACTCCCGGCGCGATCAGCCGACAGATCCAGTCGTTGGAAGACGATCTGAACGTCGCGCTGTTCCGGCGCATGACGCGGCGCATCGCTTTGACCGAGGAAGGAGCGGCGTTCCATCAGGTGGTCAGCCGGGCGCTGGCGGACCTTATCCGCGAAGCAGAACGCTTGCGCACACGGGACGACGCCCCGCGGCTGACGATTAGCACGAGTGTCTCTTTTGCCAGCAAGTGGTTCGCCCCGCGCCTGCACCGGCTGATGGCGCGGCTGCCGGATGTTGATATCCGGCTTGAAGTCAGCGACGTGAATATCGATCTGTCCGACGGCCGTGTGGATGCCGCGCTGCGCTATGGCACCGGAAACTATCCGGGCGCCGCGACAGAGAGGATTCTCGACGAGACCATGAGCCCGGTCTGCAGCCCCGACTATCGGGCGCGCATGGGCGGGCTTTCGATCCCGGCGGATCTGCTCGGTTGCACGTTGCTGAACGAGAGCCGCGTTCTGCACGACGATAGCAGTCTGCCAAATTGGGAACGTTGGTTTGCCGCCGCCGGGGTCGAGGGCGCTCGTGGTCGGGGACCGACATTGAGTCACGGCAGCCTCACCATTGAGGCGGCGCTGCGTGGCGAGGGGGTCGCACTTGGGCGGAGCGTGCTGGTTGCCGAGGACGTCTCTGCCGGCCGGCTGGTGGAACTGTTCCCACAAATCAGCTTGCCGGCCGGGAGAGGTTACGACCTTGTGCATCGGCAAGGCGAAGAGGATGATCCAGGGCTCTCTGCCTTGCGTGAATGGCTGATGGCGGAAGTGGCGGCATCACTTTTGAGCGCACCGTAGCAACCGATCAAATATGCGCCTCGTGCATGTCCACAATATCCGGGCTCTGCTTTGTCAGGCTGGTCATCTCCGGAACACGGTCGCGGTTCTGCCCGCGCTGAAAGGCCGGCCTTTGCGGGCGACCTTCCTTAATTTGTCGCGTGCGGTGCCAGCGTCAGAGCGACTGTCGCTCTTGCACCAGCCCCTTGAAGATTGCCCAGCAGATCAGAAGCAGGATCACGGTGAAGGGCAGACCGGTCGAGATGACCATGGCCTGCAAGGCCCCCAGACCGCCGCCGATCAGCAGCGCGATGGCAACCAGGCCCTCGAACGTGCACCAGAACACCCGTTGGGGGATCGGGGCGTCGATCTTGCCGCCAGCGGTGATCGTGTCGATCACCAGCGAGCCGGAATCGGACGAGGTGACAAAGAACACGATGACCAGCACGATGCCAATGACCGAGGTGATCCCCGCCATCGGCAGGCTTCCCAGCATCGCGAACAGTGACAACGGCGGGTTATAGCTGTCGATCACCTGGGCCTTGACGGCGCTGCCGGCCGGGTCGGCGATGACCTGTTCGATGGCCGCGCCGCCGAATACCGCCATCCAGAACATGCAGACAAAGGACGGGATCAGCAGCACGCAGATCACGAATTCGCGTACCGTGCGGCCACGGCTGACGCGGGCGATGAACATGCCGACAAACGGCGACCACGAAATCCACCATGCCCAGTAGAAGGCTGTCCAGCCCTGCAGGTATCCGGTGTCTTCGCGCCCGTGCGGGTTCGACAGCGGGATGACCTCCTGAAAATAGGCCACGACGCCCTTGCCGAACTCGGACACGATCGACCCCACTCCGGCGGCGAACAGCACGAACAGCAACAGCAGAAGCGCGATGACCATGTTGATCTCGGAGAGCACCTTGACGCCGCCGTCGAGGCCGCGAAGCACCGAGCCAAGGGCGACGAGCGTGATCACGATGATCAGGATCACCTGAACCGTCACGCTGTTGGGGAAACCGAACACGTATTCGAGCCCGGCATTGGCCTGTTGCGCGCCGAAGCCGAGGGATGTGGCGAGACCAAAGAGCGTGGCAAACACCGCAAGCGTGTCGATGATATGCCCCACCCAGCCCCAGACGCGTTCTCCGAAGATCGGATAGAAGGCCGACCGGATCGTCAGCGGCAGGCCCTTGTTATAGGTGAACAGCGCCAGCGCAAGTGCAACCACCGCGTAGATCGCCCAGGGGTGCAGCGCCCAGTGATAGGAGGTCGCCGCAAGCGCCATGCGCCGCGCGGCCTCGACATTTTCCGGGATCAGGACGCCATTTTCGTCGAAGGGGCGCACGACCCCAAGCGGTTCGTCACCCCAGGGAGTGCCGAAATAATAGACCGGCTCCAGCACTCCGAAGAACATCAGGCCGATCCCCATGCCGGCGGCAAAGAGCATCGCGAACCAGCCCGGATAGCCATAATCCGGTGTTGCGTCCTTGCCGCCAAGGCGGACCGAGCCATAAGGCGTCACGATCAGCATCAGGCAGAACAGCACGAAGATATTGGCCGACCACAGGAAAAACCAATCGAAGGTCGAGGTCAGCGCTGGCCGCAGCCAGCCGAAAAAGTCGCCCGCCTGGGTCGGTGCCACCAATGCGTAGGCCACGAAGGCCACGATGGACAGGCCCGAAATCAGGAATACCGGGTTGTGAATGTCGAGCCCGATCGGCCCGATTGTCGTTTCAATGTTGTCCTGACCGATTTCATAATCGGTCTCGATGATGTGGGATGACCCTTCGGGTGCGGGAATCCCTTGATTGGCGCTTTCGTCGGTCATGTGCGACCTCCCATGTTCCTTTCGTTTCGTGACCGGGTCATGCCGCTCAAGCGCGTATGACCATCACGGAGCATTTTGCGTGCTCGGCCAGCTTTCCGCCGTTCGACGGCCAGATATAGTCGATGACGTTCGGCACGTGGCTGGCCATGACGACAAGGTCGGACCCCGTGTCGTCGATGGCCCGGATCAGTGCGTCATCCACGTCGATGGCAGGATCATGCGAAACAACCGGGTGCGCGGCGACGGCGATGCCGTGCCTGTCGGCCTGGCCTTGCGCAAAGGCTGTCAGCTTTTGCCCGAACTCTGCGGGATTATGCGCAACAGAGCTTGGCGCCGAGGACGTCACGCCGACATAAGAAATGGGCACGTTGTAATGTTTGGCGAGATCAGCGGCGCAATCCAGTGCGGGCGCCAACCCCTCGATATGCGCCAGATCCACCGGCGCCATAATTCGCTTGAACAAGTCTTCCTCTCCCTTCTGCGCGGGTCGGGTGAGACCTTGGCTTTTGAAAACGGCGCCCGCGCGTCATCTGCCAAATTCGGCGGTTTTGTGGCCCACCGATTCCCCAAGCATAGAACAACTTGGGCGGGTCTGACAAAAACCGGCCCCCCGAGCCGGGTTCAAGGCAGACATGGACGGGCTGTTTGTGCGTGCCAATACGCCGGATACCCGGTTGATATCGCGACAATATATTCGCGTTTTCCAGTCGCGCCGGGATCAGGCTTACATCCGGGTCGCCGGCTGATTGTGTAAACCCTTTGTTTGCTCTCTGTCGCTATCAGTCCTGCGCAGGCTGGTCGTGACGGCAGAAAACCGCGATGCCGTCCTACGGGGTTTCGCTGTGCGCAGGGTTTTGGCAGGCGCACATGAAATAGCCAGAGAGGCGAAAATCGGGTATTCTGCCCTTGGCCGCATGCTTCGTTCAGGAGGTTTGCTCATGCCCGAGATTGATTTTTGGTATTCCATTGGAAGTACATACACATTTCTGACGGTGACCCGCCTGCCGGAGTGGTGCCGGGAACACGATGCCACGGTTCGATGGCGTCCGTTCAATGTGCGCAAGGTCATGACCGATCAGCAGAACGTGCCTTTTGCGGGTAAACCGGCCAAATCGGCCTATATGTGGCGCGATATCGAGCGCAGGACCGCCAAGTACGGCCTGCATGCGCACCTGCCCGCCCCCTACCCGATCTCGGATCTGGCGCTGGCCAATCAGGTCGCGCTTTTGGGCATGTCCGAGGGCTGGGGCGAGCGGTTCACCGAAAACCTCTATCGCATCTGGTTCGAGGACGGCGTGGAGGCGGGAAGCGAGGCCGCGCTGTCTGAGGCGCTGTACCGTTGCGATCAGGACCCGATGCCGGTTCTGGCGCGAGCGCGCGCGCCGGAGGCGGTCGCGGCGCTGGACCGGGAAACCGAGACAGCCGTTTCGCAGGGCGTGTTCGGCGCGCCAAGCTTTGTTGTGCGGGGTGAGCTGTTCTGGGGCGACGACCGTCTGGACGACGCGTTTTCCTGGGCGCGGGTGGGTCACGTGACCTGATCCCCGGCGCGCTGGAATGCTCTCGACTGGCGGGCTTGAAATGCTATTTCTTATGTATGCCTTATCGCTGGAAACAGAACTCGGAATCGGTGCAGGAGCTGCATCTGTGGCCGCATAATTCACTGCCGCCGCGCGGTGCGATCGCGATCGTCCTGAGCATCTTTGCGATGGGGCTGATCCCTTTGCTGGCGGTTCTGGGGTCGGTTCTGTTGTGGGGATTGCTGCCGTTCACGCTGTTGGTGGTGCTGGGGCTGTGGCTGGCGCTGGAAGTGAACTATCGGCAGCGGCGCATGCTGGAAGTGCTGACCCTGACGCCCAGCCTGGCCCGGCTGGTGCGGCACAATCCGCGCGGGCGGGCGCAGGAATGGCATTGCAACCGCTATTGGGCGCGCCCCGAGATGCACCGGCACGGCGGACCGGTGCCGAACTATGTAACCCTGAAAGGCGGCGGGCGCGAGGTGGAAATCGGCGCGTTTCTGTCCGAGGACGAACGCGTCGCGCTGTACGACGATCTGCTGGTGAAACTGAGCAGCGACCGGGGCTGAGCCTGCCCCGGAACAAGCCGGTCGTCAGCAATCGCCGTTCGAGGCGCAGAGCTGGTCCTTGACCATGGGGCCGACCTTGCCGAAATCCATCTGGCCGGTATAGCGCGCCTTGAGCTCGCCCATGACCTTGCCCATGTCGCGGATCGAACCCGCGCCGGTGGCGGTGATCGCGGCATTGATGGCCTGTGTCACCTCGTCATCGTCCAGCTGCTTGGGCAGGAATTCCTCGATCACCTCGATTTCCTGGCGCTCGCGCTCGGCCAGATCCAGTCGCCCGCCCTCTTCATAGGCGCGCGCGCTTTCCTTGCGCTGCTTGGTCATTTTCCCAAGGATTTCAAGCACGTCCGCGTCACCACATCCCTGCGCCTCGTCATTGACCGAGCCGCGCGTGGCGATATCCCTGTCCTTGATTGCCGCGTTGATCAGACGAAGCGTCGACAATCGGTCGGTCGCCTTGTCCTTCATTGCCTGCTTAAGGGCCGTGTTCACCCTTGATCGCATATCCATATGTTCTGCCCATCCCCATGGATCCGGAACTCTGACCATATAGAAACAGAATGAATGAGACAACAGGGGGTGAATACAGCTAAGCCATTGAAATCTATGAATACCGCAAAAATTGAACGGACTTGACCCGACGACGCAACACCCTTAGGTATGCGCCGATTTACCCAGCAGGAGAGTCGCGCCATGGCCCAGAACGCCACGTCCAAGCCCACCGCATGTCTGGCACTGGCCGATGGAACGCTGTTTTACGGGCACGGGTTCGGAGCGACAGGCCAGACCGTGGCCGAGCTGTGCTTCAACACCGCGATGACCGGTTATCAGGAGATCATGACCGACCCGTCTTATGCCGGGCAGATCGTGACCTTTACCTTTCCGCATATCGGCAATGTCGGCGTGAACTCCGAGGATGACGAGACCGGCGATCCGGTGGCCGAAGGGATGGTGGTGAAATGGGACCCGACCGAGGCGTCGAACTGGCGCGCGGCAGAAGAGCTCAAGACATGGCTGGAGCGCCGGGGCCGGATCGCCATCGGTGGCGTCGACACCCGCCGCCTGACCCGCGCGATCCGCCAGCAGGGCGCGCCGCATGTGGCGCTGGCGCATGATCCCGACGGTCAGTTCGATATCTCGGCGCTGATCGCTGCCGCGCGCGGTTTTGCCGGGCTGGAAGGCATGGACCTGGCCAGGAAGGTCACCTGCGCCCAAAGCTATCGCTGGGACGAGATGCGCTGGGCCTGGCCCGATGGCTATTCCCGTCAGGAAGCGCCCAAGCACAAGGTCGTGGCGCTGGATTACGGTGCAAAGCGCAATATCCTGCGCTGTCTGGCCTCGGCCGGGTGCGACGTCACCGTTCTGCCCGCCACCGCCACCGCGGCGGAGGTTCTGGCGCATGATCCAGACGGCGTGTTCCTGTCGAACGGCCCCGGCGACCCGGCAGCGACCGGCGAATACGCGGTGCCGATGATCAAGCAGATCCTGGACACCACCGATCTGCCGGTGTTCGGCATCTGTCTGGGCCATCAGATGCTGGCGCTGGCGCTGGGCGGCCAGACCATAAAGATGAACCACGGCCATCATGGCGCCAACCATCCGGTCAAGGATCTGGAAACCGGCAAGGTCGAGATCACCTCGATGAACCACGGCTTTGCGGTGGATGCGCAGACCCTGCCCGAGGGCGTGGTCGAAACCCATCGGTCGCTGTTCGACGGTTCGAACTGCGGTATCCGCATGGCGGAGCGGCCTGTTTATTCGGTGCAGTACCACCCCGAAGCCTCGCCCGGTCCGCAGGACAGTTTTTACCTGTTCGAGCGCTTCGCCACCGCCATGACTGCCCGCAAGACCGCAGAATAAGCGCGAGCGAAAACAAGCTTAACCGCGCATTAACCTTGTTCCTTCAACCCTGATGCCTGACGCCTGCATCGGGGTTGAGGAATGAGTGAACAGAACCTGCAAAGATTGTCGGAGGCGCTTCCCGTCGCCGGGACGCGGGCAAGGCAGCCGCTGGGCCGGTATCTGGTCGAAAGCGGCGCAATCACCGAAAGCCAGCTTGTTCATGCCCTGACGCTTCAGGAACGGCTGGACGCCCCCATCGGGGAAATCCTGATTGCCGAGGGTTTTGCGGAAACGCGCGATGTTCTGGCGGCGCTGTCAACGCAATATGGTCTGCAGGTCGCAGCGCTGGATGCGCCCGCCCCCACTGCTGCGCTTTGTGCGCTGATGCCCACCGAGTTCTGGCTGGAATACAATCTGGTTCCGTGGATGCGGCTGGGTCCGCTGGTACTGGTCGCGACGGCGCGCCCGGACCTGTTTGACGCGCCACGCGCCCGGCTGGCGGCGGCGGGTGTGACGGCGATCCCGGTTCTGGCCTGGAGAGATGAGATCGACCGCGCCATTGCGCGCCAGTTCGCGGACAGTCTGGCCAAGGCGGCGGAAACGCGCGTCGAACCTGCGCAAAGCTGCCGCAACTGGGATGCCGTTTCGAGATTGCCATCTGTCCTGGTCGCGCTTTTGCTGGTCGCCGTCATGGTGGCGTCGCCGCTGCCCGCATTCGCCGCCTTGACAGTGGCGGCGGTTGTGACGCTGGCCCTGTTCACCGCGCTGCGCGTGGTAGGTATTCTGGGGCAATTGGCCGGGCATGCGCTGGTGAACGCGCCGGAGCCTACAGGCCACAGGCCCGGCCCCGAATCCCGGCTGCCGCGCGTGTCGGTTCTGGTGCCGCTGTACAAGGAGCGTGAAATCGTCGGCGACCTGATCCCGCGCCTGAACCGGCTGACCTATCCCAAGGCCCTGCTGGATGTCATTCTGGTGCTGGAGGAAAAGGACCGGATCACCCGGGACACACTGGCACAGGCACAGCTGCCGCCGTGGATGCGGGTGATCGAGGTGCCCGACAGCCACGGCCTGACCACCAAGCCGCGCGCGATGAACTATGCGCTGGATTTCTGCCGAGGCGATATCGTGGGGGTCTGGGATGCCGAGGACGCGCCGGTCGCGGACCAGATCGAGCATGTGGTGGCCCGCTTTGCGCAGGCGCCCGAGGATGTGGTGTGCCTGCAGGGGATACTGGATTACTATAATCCGCGCACCAATTGGCGGTCGCGTTGTTTCACCATCGAGTATTGCAGCTGGTTCCGGGTTGTCCTGCCTGGCATGGCGCGATTTGGGCTGGTGATCCCACTGGGCGGCACCACGCTGTTTTTTCGCCGCAAGGCACTGGAGGCGCTGGGCGGCTGGGACGCGCATAACGTGACCGAGGATGCCGATCTGGGCGTCCGGCTGTGCCGCGCCGGATACCGGACCGAAGTGTTCGACACGGTGACCTATGAAGAGGCCAATTTCCGCCTCTGGCCTTGGGTTCGCCAACGTTCGCGCTGGCTGAAAGGGTTCATGGTGACCTATCTTGTGCACATGCGCGCGCCGCGCAAGCTGTTGGGCGAGCTCGGGTTGAAACGGTTTCTGGGGGTTCAGGCGTTTTTTCTGGGCACGGTGGGTCAGTTCCTGCTGGCGCCGGTTCTGTGGTCGTTCTGGCTGATGCTGTTCGGGCTGCCGCATCCGCTGGCCGGGGTGTTTCCCGCAGGCATCATCACCGCCATGATCGGGTTCTTCATCTTTGCCGAAGCCGTCAACCTGATTGTCGGACTGACCGCCGTGTCATCCGAGCGCCGACGGTTCCTGATGCCGTGGGTACCGACGATGGTGTTGTATTTCCCGTTCGGCGTCATCGCCGCATACAAGGCGCTGTGGGAACTGGCGATCAAGCCCTATTTCTGGGACAAGACCCAGCACGGACAAGCCGGAGAGGAATGCGTGCCCGGTTGAGACCTATTGACGCTCGCGCTTGTCGGCGTCCTGCTTGAGCCGGGTCATGAAGGCGATGGAGATATGTTCCTTGAGCGCCAGCTGCGCGGCATCCTCGTCGCGCGCGGCAATCGCCTCGACAATGCCCTTGTGTTCGCTTTGCGCCACCTCGCCGCGCCCTTGCGCGGCCAGCGACGTGGTGGCCATCAACGCCATGGTGCGATGCACCAGGTCCAGCTGCTGCACCAGATAGCGATTGTGCGAGGCCAGGTGGATCTGTTCGTGAAACCTCCGGTTCGCCCGTGACAGCGCCGAAGGGTCGTTGACCAGCGCGTCATCCTCCTGAACCATGTCGCGCAGCACCCGGATCTCTTCGTCGGTGGCATGCTTGGCGGCAAGGCGCGCGGCCAGCCCCTCGAGCTCGCGGCGCACCACGTAAAGCTCGGCCATCTGATTGTGATCCAGCGAGGCCACGATCAGCGAGCGCCCGTCGCGTTCCAGCAGCGATTGGGTTTCCAGCCGTTGCAGGGCTTCGCGAATGGGCGTGCGTGACACACCGAACCGGTCGGCCAGTTCGCTTTCGACCAGACGGTCACCGGGTTTGTAGATGCCTACGTCGATCGCTTCGAGGATCAGGCTGTAGGCGTCGGTGTTGGACTGGCGGCTCTGGCTCATGGTGTCATCTGGCTCCCTGTTCGGACCTGTCTATCCGCCGGGTGTGCCTGCAATCAAGATTGAAATCCGACCATGTCCAGCCTAAACCGGCACGCATGGTGAAGCCTGCATTCTCTCATGTCACGCAATGGGTGTTCGATCTGGACAACACCCTTTATCCGCCGCACATGCGCCTGTTCGACCAGATCGAGGTGCTGATGACGCAATATGTCATGGATGCGCTGAGGGTGGACCGGGCCGAGGCAGACCGGCTGCGGTCGCAATACTGGCGGCAATACGGCACCACGCTGGCCGGTCTGATGGCGGAACATGACCTGGACCCCGATCCTTATCTGGTTGCGGTGCATCAGGTCGACATGAGCCATATGGAGGCGGATACCGCCCTTGCAAACCATATCCGGTCGCTGCCGGGGCGCCGGATCGTCTATACCAACGGCAGCGCGCCCTATGCCGAACGGGTGCTGGCGGCGCGCGGGCTGAGCGGGCTGTTCGACGCGATCTATGGCGTCGAACATGCCGGATACCGGCCCAAGCCCGAGCGGGCGGCGTTCGAGGCGATATTCGCCCGTGACGGCATCGACGCCGCGCAGGCCGCGATGTTCGAGGATGACGCCCGAAACCTGGCCGCGCCGCACGAGATGGGGATGCGCACGGTACATGTGGCGCCCGAGCATCATCCGGCAGATCATATCCATCATCACACCGCCGATCTGACCGCGTTCCTGTCGCGGCTGGTCTGAGACACGCGCACGGGACAGGATGTCACTTGGCACCGGGTTGCGAAACCGCCTAGGGTCCGGCCGGAACGGAGATTTTGCCATGAAGACCAGCTGTGACATCCTGATTTCCGGTGGCGGCATCGCCGGGCTGACGGCGGCGGCCGCATTTGGTGCCGCCGGATTCGATGTGGTCTGCGTCGACCCTGCCCTGCCGGTGACAGAGCGCGACGCCGAAGGGTCGGACCTGCGCACCACGGCGTTTCTGCAGCCCGCGCGCGGCCTGCTGGAGCAATGCGGGCTTTGGGCAAGGCTGGCCGAGCATGCCGCGCCGCTGCAAATCATGCGCATCGTCGACGCCGGCGGCGAGGTGCCCGAACCCCGCGTGGTCCGGGATTTCAATGCTGCCGACATCTCGGACCAGCCATTCGGGTGGAACCTGCCCAACTGGCTGCTCAGGCGCGAGATGGTGGCCCGGTTGACCGAATTGCCAAATGTCGATTTCCGCCCCGGAACCGCAACCACCAGCCTGTTCACCCGGATGGCTCAGGCCCGTGTCGGCCTGAGCGATGGCGCCCGCGTGACATGCAAGCTGGTGCTTGCGGCAGACGGGCGCAACTCGCCCATGCGCGAGGCGGCGGGCATTGGCGTTCACACCACCCGCTATGGTCAGAAGGCGCTGGCCTTTGCGGTGACCCACACTATCCCGCACGACAATGTCTCGACCGAGATCCACCGCTCGGGCGGGCCGTTCACGCTGGTGCCGCTGCCGGACTGGCAGAGCCAGCCGTCATCGGCGATCGTCTGGATGGAACGGGGACCAAAAGCGCTGGACCTGATGCAGATGAAGCCCGAGGCGTTCGAGGCGGCGATGACCGAGCGGTCGTGCGGATTGTTCGGACCGCTGAAACTGGCCTCGCGCCGCACCATCTGGCCCATCATCAGCCAGTCGGCAGAGCGGCTGGCGGGTGAGCGGGTGGCGCTGATGGCCGAAGCCGCGCATGTGGTGCCGCCCATCGGAGCGCAGGGGCTGAACATGTCGCTGGGCGATCTGCGGTCGCTGCTGGATCTGGCGCAGGCGCGGCCCGAGGGATTGGGCGATGCGGACATGCTGGAGGCCTATCACAAGGCGCGGCACAACGAGATCGCGGCGAGGGTCAGGGGGATCGACCTGCTGAACCGCGCCTCGATGATGGAAGCGCGCCCCTTGCGGGATGCGCGGGCGCTGGGGCTGAGCGCGCTTTACTCGCTGGCCCCGGTGCGCAAGACGCTGATGCAGATGGGGCTTGGCGTGCGGTGACGCGCGGGCGGGCCGAAGCCCGCCAGCCGTTCAGAGCACCTGATCCAGAACCCGTTTCAACCGACCGATCGTGCCATCGACGTCATAAAGCTTGTCGAGGCCGAACAGGCCGAGGCGGAAGGTGCTGAACCCCTGCGGTTCATCACATTGCAGCGGCACCCCGGCGGCGATCTGCATGCCCAGCGCGGCGAATTTCCTGCCGTTCTGCACCTCGGGATCGCTGGTATAGCTGACCACCACGCCCGGCGCGCCAAAGCCTTCGGCGGCCACGGACGTGATGCCCTTGTCCTTCAGCATCGCCCGCACGCCGTTGCCCAGCGCCCATTGCGCATCGCGCAGCCTGTCGAAACCGTATTCGCGGGTTTCGGCCATGGTGTCGCGGAAGGCGCGCAACGCATCCGTGGGCATGGTGGCGTGATAGGCATGCCCGCCGCCCTCGTAGGCTTTCATGATGTCGCGCCATTTCCTGAGGTCGATGGCGAAACTGTCCGAGGTGGTCTCGGCCAACCGGGTCTCGGCCCGTTCCGACAGCATCACGAGACCGGCACAGGGCGAGGCGCTCCAGCCCTTTTGCGGGGCCGAGATCAGGACATCGACGCCGGTGGCTTTCATGTCGACCCAGACGCAGCCCGAGGCGATGCAATCCAGCACCATCAGCGCGCCGACCTCGTGCGCCGCGGCCGCCATGGCGGTGATGTAGTCATCCGGAAGAATCACCCCGGCGGCGGTTTCCACATGCGGGGCAAAGACGATATCCGGCTTTTGCTCGCGGATGGTGGCCACGACCTCTTCAATCGGTGCGGGGGCAAAGGGAGACGGTGTGGCGTTGCCGGTCTGACGCGCCTTCATCACCGTCGTGCTGGCGGTGAGGCCACCGGTTTCGAAAATCTGGCTCCAGCGATAGGAGAACCAGCCGTTGCGCACCACCAGAACGTTGGCACCGCGCGCGAACTGCCGGGCCACCGCCTCCATCCCATAGGTGCCGCCGCCGGGGATCACCGCGACGGCATCGGCATTGTAGACGTCGCGCAGCGTGGCCGAAATGTCCCGCATGACCTGCTGAAAGGTCGCGGACATGTGATTCAGGGAGCGGTCGGTGAAAACCACGGAGAATTCTTCGAGACCTTCGGGGTCAACGGTATCAAGCAGCGCGGGCATGTTCTGTCCTTTCTGACGCGGTCCCCCTTTTCTGACCTCGGCCTGACGACAGGTAAAGCAGGAATTCGTCAGAAAACCGCGATTATCGACACCTGGGGCGATTTCACGGTCACCACAATTTGATAACCGCCTGATGGCAAAGAAATATTAACGTTTGATAACGAGAGATTACAGAAATGGCACCATACAGTGTCACCATGCCTTTACACTTAGACGTGTTTCTGAACAGATGTATGCAGCCAGAACATGAATGTACGGAGTTACCAGTGACGGCGCAAAAACGCATTAGTTTTCAACTTATTAGAGATGAAGTTAAACGCAGGATTGAATATCGCATTTGGCCGCAGGGGGCGATCCTGCCGACGGAAGCGGAACTGGCCGAAGAGTTCGGCTGCGCCCGGGCAACCGTCAACCGCGCATTGCGGGAACTGGCCGAACTGGGGTTTGTCGAGCGCAAGCGAAAAAGCGGCACAAGGGTCAAGCGATCACCCGCGAAACAGGCCCGGCTGGAAATCGCGCTGGCCCGCCAGACGGTCGAAGATCGAAATTCCCAATACCGATATGCGCTGGTGGAGAGGAAAGTGCTGACCAGCCCCGCCTGGCTGGCCTCGCAACTGGGCTTGCCCAATGATGCCCCGGTGCTGCACCTGTTGTGCATGCATTACGCCGACAACCGCCCGTTTCAACTGGAAGAACGCTGGATCAACATCGCGGCGGTGCCCGATGTGGAACAGGCCGACTTCAGCCGCTCCGGCCCGCATGAGTGGTTGCTGAACGCCGCCCCGTTCGCCGAGGCGACTGTCACCTTTTCCGCCATCGGAACCGACGGGCGCCTTGCCGAATTCATGGGCACCACGCCCGGCGCACCGGTGCTGCAGACCGAGCGCATGACCTGGCTGAACGGCACGCCGGTGACCTTTGCCCGGATGACCCATCATCCCGGGTTCAGGATCAGCAGCCAGTATTGAGGCCATCTATCCGATCGGTCCGGGCAGCCGCTCCTCGCTCAGCAGGACGTTGGCCTCGACATCGCCGGCGCCGGGCAGCGTCATGATCCGCCGCCGCAGGACGCGTTCGAAATCCGACAGGTCCCGCGCCACGACGCGCAGGCGATAGTCGTAGAGCCCCAGCACATGCTCCACGGTCTGCACTTCGGGGATGGCGCTGACGGCGCGTTCGAAATCTTCCAGGCTGACCTGCCCCTTGCGCGCCAGTTTGACACCCAGAAACACCGTCACGCCGAATCCCAGCGCCTCGGCGTTCAGGCGCAGACGGCGGCCCTTGATCACCCCCGCCTCTTCCAGCCGCCTGATCCGCCGCCATGTGGCGGGTTGCGACAGGCCAAGGCGGCGGCCCAGCGCGCCAGCACTTTGGGTGGCGTCCTGGGCCAGCGCCCGCAGCAGCTTGCGGTCGATTTCGTCCAGCTCGATCATACCGGCAGCACCTCGTCACGCTTTACCCGAGCGATATGCATCAGCGCCTCGATGTCGGCGATATGCGGCAGGGTCAGGATGCGGTCGCGATAGAGTTGCTGATAATGGGGCATGTCGCGGGCGATCACTGACAGGCGCACATCGACCCGGCCCAGAAAGGTCTGGATCTCGATCGCCTCGGGTACCTGCCGCGCCGCTGCGATGAACTCGTCAAAGGCGCGTGGCTGGGTCTTGTCGAGCGTGACGCGCAAGCTGACCTCGACCGCATAGCCCAGCGCCCGCCAGTCGATCACCGCCTCCTGCCCCTGGATGATACCGGCAGCCTGCATCTTTTCGATCCGCCGCCAGCACACGCCCGAAGTGATGCGGCTGCGCTCGGCCAGTTCGGCGGTCGAGAGGCTTGGATCGGCCTGATAATGGCGCAGAATCCGGCGGTCGATATCGTCAAGCATGTTTTTATCGCAATCTTTTATTTTGACGAATAGTTCTTCGCCTTTTTCACAAATACTCAATCCCAGCGCTCTCGCCAATACCCGAAACTGGCGGTAAAAGCGCAGCAATCAAAACAGAAAGGACCGGCATCATGCGCGTCTATTACGATCGCGATTGCGACATCAACCTGATCAAGGACAAGAAAGTGGCCATCCTGGGCTATGGCAGCCAGGGCCACGCCCATGCGCTGAACCTGCGCGACTCGGGCGCCAAGAACCTGGTCGTCGCGCTGCGCGAAGGCTCGGCATCCGCCAAGAAGGCCGAAGCCGAAGGTCTGCAGGTGATGGGCATCGCCGAAGCGGCGGCCTGGTGCGACGTCATCATGTTCACCATGCCCGACGAACTGCAGGCCGAGACCTACAAGAAATACGTGCATGACAACATCCGTCCGGGTGCCGCCATCGCGTTTGCCCACGGCCTGAACGTGCATTTCGGCCTGATCGAGCCGAAAGAGGGCGTGGACGTCATCATGATGGCGCCCAAGGGCCCCGGCCACACCGTGCGCGGCGAATATGTCAAGGGCGGCGGCGTGCCCTGTCTGGTTGCGGTTCACACCGACGCCACCGGCAAGGCGCTGGAGACCGGCTTGTCCTATTGCTCCGCCATCGGCGGCGGCCGCTCGGGCATCATCGAGACCAACTTCCGCGAGGAATGCGAAACCGACCTGTTCGGCGAACAGGCGGTTCTGTGCGGTGGTCTGGTCGAACTGATCCGCTGCGGTTTCGAGACGCTGGTCGAGGCGGGCTATGCCCCCGAGATGGCCTATTTCGAATGTCTGCACGAAGTGAAGCTGATCGTTGACCTGATCTATGAAGGCGGCATTGCCAACATGGACTACTCGATCTCGAACACCGCCGAATACGGCCAGTATGTCACCGGCCCGCGCATCCTGCCCTATGAGCAGACCAAGAAGGCCATGAAAGAAGTTCTGAACGACATCCAGCAGGGCAAGTTCGTCCGCGATTTCATGCTGGAGAATGCGGTTGGCCAGCCGACGATCAAGGCATCGCGCCGAGCCAATGACGAGCATCAGATCGAACAGGTCGGCGAAAAGCTGCGCGGCATGATGCCGTGGATCTCGGCCGGCAAGATGGTCGACAAGTCGAAGAACTGATCACGGTTCCGACGCAAGACAAAGGGCGCCCAGCGGCGCCCTTTTTTGTTTCCGGGCGAGATGAAATCCGTTGACATGGGATTGCGGCGCCTGTCTGGTCTCGCTCGAGTATTGAGGGGCCTATGGACCAACGACCTGAGATCACGACGAAAAGCTGGTTGATGGTCGCCACGCTGGGTTTTGTCTGGGGCGGGACGTTCCTGATCATCGAGCTGGTGCTGGAACAGATGACGCCATTCTGGCTGGCGGCCTTTCGCATCGGTTTTGGCGCGGTGCTGAGCCTTGCGGTCTGGCAGGCCCTGGGCGGCAGGCTGTTCCGCGAACCGCTGGGCAGGGAGGGCCTGATTTCCCTGATTGGCATCGCCCTGCTCAATTCGGCCATTCCGTTTTCATTGATCTCGTGGGGGCAGCAATATGTCACCTCGGGCTTTACCGGGGTTTCGATGGCCTCGATCGCGCTGATGGTGGTCCCGCTGGCGCATTTCTTTGTCCCCGGCGAACGGATGACCCTGCGGCGCAGCTTGGGCTTTGTTATCGGTTTTGCCGGGGTGGCGCTGTTGATCGGGTCGCAGGCGTTCGAAAGCTCGGGCGATGTGCGCGAGTTGCCGGGGCGGCTGGCCTGCCTGACGGCTGCGGCCTGTTATGCGGTGGCCTCGATCCTGCTGCGGCGGTTGCCGCCGGTCGATCCGATCGGCCTGTCCACGGTTCTGTTGCTGATTGGCGCGGTGGCGATCGTGCCGATGGCCTGGGCGGTGGACGGGCCACCCGTGCTGCCGGATCAGCGCACGCTGTGGCTGGCGGCGTTTCTGGGTTTGGTGCCGACGGCGGCGGCCAATATCCTGCGGGTGACTGTGGTGCGCACCGCCGGGCCGGTTTTCATGAGCCTGACGAACTATCAGGTGCCGGTCTGGGCTGTTGTTCTGGGGGCCGTATTTCTGGGGGAGCCAATGCCCCCGACCCTGATTTGGGCACTGTTGCTGATCCTGTCGGGGGTCGGCCTCAGCCAGTATGGCGCGCTGAGGCGGCTGTTCGGGCGGTCAGGCTGAGACCGCCCCCGAAACCGCGTTCACCACCGAATCCACCGTTTGCTCCAGCAGGCCCTCGTCTTCGCATTCCGCCATCACGCGGATCAGCGGTTCGGTGCCGGATTTACGGATCAAGAGGCGCCCCTTGCCGTTCAGCGCCCCTTCGGCATCGGCAATTGCACGCTGCACTTCGGGCAGGTCAAGGGGAGTCTGGCCCGCGTCAAAGCGCACGTTTTTCAGAAGCTGCGGCACCGGTGTGAACTGACGTGCCAGTTCCGAGGCGCGACGGCCCGACGCCACCATTTCGGCCAGGAAATGCAGCCCCGCCATCAACCCGTCGCCGGTGGTGGCATAATCGCTCATGACGATATGGCCAGATTGCTCGCCGCCCAGGTTGAAGCCGCCTTCGCGCATCCGCTCGACCACATAGCGGTCGCCCACGGCGGTGCGCTCCAGCCGCAAGCCCTGACTGCCAAGGTGGCGTTCGAGGCCAAGGTTGGACATGACGGTCGCCACAAGCGCGCCGCCGCTGAGTTGGCCCTCGGCGGCCCAGCGTGTGGCGAGCAGCGCCATCAGCTGATCGCCATCGGCCACCGCGCCAGTTTCGTCAATGACGACAACACGGTCGGCATCGCCATCAAGACAAATGCCGACGTCGGCACCATGTGCGACCACCGTTTCGGCGGCGACGCGAGGCTGGGTGGAGCCGCAGCCCAGGTTGATGTTCTTGCCGTCGGGCGCAACCCCCACCGGGATGACATCGGCCCCAAGTTCCCACAACACTTCGGGCGCGGTGCGGTGAGCCGCGCCGTTGGCGCAGTCGATCACCACTTTCAGGCCATCGAGCCGCAGATCCCGCGGCAGCGAGGATTTCACCCGCTCGCCATAGCGGAACCGGGCGTCATCGACCCGGCGCGCGCGGCCGATGTTGTGCGCCTGCGCCGGCCTCACACCTTCTTCGATCAGCCGTTCGATTTCGATTTCAGCCTGATCGGAAAGCTTGAAGCCATCGGGGCCGAAGAACTTGATCCCGTTGTCCTGGGCCGGGTTGTGGCTGGCCGAGATCATCACGCCCAGATCGGCCCGCATCGAGCGGGTCATCAGCCCGACGGCGGGTGTCGGCACCGGCCCCAGCAGCAGCACGTTCATGCCGGTCGAGGTCAGCCCCGCGGTCAGCGCGTTTTCGAACATGTAACCCGACAGGCGGGTATCCTTGCCAATCACGACCCGGTGCACGCCCGAGGCGTCGCGACGGAAATACCGCCCCACCGCCGCGCCCATGCGTAAGGCCAGTTCCGCCGTCATCGGATAGGTATTGGCAGTTCCCCGCACCCCGTCGGTGCCGAACAACTTGCGCATCATGTGCCTCCGTTAGCTGCTGGCGACAGGATTACCGGACTGCGGCCCAAAGGCGCAAGGCCTGCGCGGTTTCCCTGACGTCATGCACGCGGATTATCTGAACCCCCTGCGCCAACCCGGCCAGCGCCACGGCGATAGAACCCGGTGCGCGGGCGTCGGCGCGCGGTTCCTTGCCGATCCGCCCGATGAAGCCCTTGCGGGACACGCCTAACAGGATCGGGCAGCCCAGACCGTGAAACAGGCTGAGATTGCGCAGCAGGGTCAGGTTGTGCGCCTCGGTCTTGCCAAAACCGATCCCCGGATCGACCACGATGTTCGACCGTGAAAGGCCCTGAGCCTCAAGTCGGGAAACCTGAGACTCAAGAAAATCGTACACGTCGAGCAGCACATTGTCATAGTGTGGCTCGTCCTGCATTGTCGCCGGATCGCCCTGCATGTGCATGACACAGACCGGCAGCTGATGCGCGGCGCAATAGGGCGCGAGATCAGGATCGAACACGAAACCCGAAACGTCATTGACGAGCGTGGCCCCCGCCGCAACAGCGGCCTGCGCCACAGCCGTCTTGCGGGTGTCGATCGAGATTGCCGTATCCGTTTCGGCGCGGATGGCCGTGATTATGGGAACGGTGCGGGCGATTTCCTCGGCGATGGCCACGGTCTGCGACCCGGGCCGGGTGGATTCGCCGCCAATATCCAGAAGCGTTGCCCCATGCGCCACCATTTCGAGCGCTGCCGCGCGGGCGGTTTCGACGGTGTCGTGCCGCCCTCCATCGGAAAAACTGTCCGGCGTGGTGTTGATGACCCCCATGATCTGCGGCTGGCCCATACCCAGACCGGCGACCGGGGCACGGGGCGCGATCAGCCGGTCGAGTGCCTGCGCCGGGATCGCGCGCGCCTCGATGACGGACGCGGGGGCGTTTCGGTCAAGTCTTTCGGCATGGGTGAACCACATATCCGTCCCTGCCAGCGGGACGGCCCCATCGGGCTGCGTCTGGCCCTGTTGCACCAGTGGGCGGTAGTAGTCGCTCACAGTTGGGCCTTCTCCACCGGAATCTGGCGCAGGGGCACGCTGGCCTCTTCCGGCAGATTGCCGCCGATCACCAGCATTTCACTGGCTTCGAAGGTTGCCGCAAACCAGGCCGACAGCGCCACGGCATCAGCGCGTTTGGCCGAGGGGCCGTCCACCGCGTCGAGCACGATCTTGGACGGCGCCCAGACGCAGATCTGGCCGTTCTTCATGGCCCAGTCCAGTTCGGTCCGGGTCGAGACGACAACGCAGCGGTGATCGCGCGCTGCCAGAACCCAGGCGTTCTGTTCGATGGCCAGAAGATCGATCCGGCGCTGGGTCATTGCGTGCCCGGTCTGTGGCACCGCAAGTGGCGAAGCCCCGACGCACAGGATCAGCGGGCGCCTGCGATGTTCCAGCTGGTCGATCCATGCCGTCAGGTTGGGCGACGAAATCGCCTCGTTCGACAGGAAGACGAGGCGGGGATGGGGGCGTTCCTCGGCGGCGACGTCATGATGGAGCTTGTCTTTGCCGCGCACGATCTCGACCCCCAATGCGCCGGGGCCACGATCAAGTTTTTCGATGCGGACAAAGGCCCTTACGGCCTGAGGTTCAAGCAGAATGCGTTCCGCTACACGCTCGGCCAGTGTTTCCAGCAGGTTCAGGCGTTCTGCGGACAGCTCATGTGCGATGGCCTCGGTCACCCGGTCATAGGACAGGATGCGGTCGACATCGTCATCAATCGGTCCGGTCAGGGGTTTGACCTCGACCACGATATTGAAACAGATGCGCTGGGTGGTGCCGCGCTCGGCCTGAAAGGCGCCAATCTCGACCTCGACGATGTGGTCACGCAACGAGATACGGTCCAGCGGCCCGCGCGGCGCGGTGGCTTCGGAGCGTTCGGACGGGTGCGCAAATGCGAGGCGGATTTCAGAACTCATAGATCTGGCCTTTTTTCGGCTCGATGGACGGGTCCGCCCTAGATAGACGTTGCGGCAGCCTATAACAGCTTCACAAACGCCACACCAGCGACAGAATACGTCGTCAGGAGACCCTGAACCAGCTCATCATACCAGAAGCCGCGTGCCCAAGCATGTGGCAATGCAACAGCCAGTCGCCCGGATTGTCCGCCATCAGCGCGACCTGACGGGTTTCGCCGGGCGCGACAAGAACCGTATCGCGCCACGGACCCAAAGAACCATCGGGCTGGATCAGGCGGAAATGGTGGCCATGCATATGCATGGCATGGAAAAACGCGGTGTCGTTCACGAACTCGATCCGGTGCGAACTGCCGCGCGCGGCGTCGAGGAACGGATCGGCTGGCCTTGCCGCCTGTCCGTTCAGCGCCCAGAACCGGCCCAGTTCGGCCAGTTCCTGACCCGTCAGATCAACGCCGTCGATCTGCGCGTGATCCAGCCAGCGCATTGCGCCGCCCTGCATCGCCATCCGGTGCAGCGGTGCGTCGTCAAGGCTCAGCCCCTGCCCGACCGAATTGGGCGGCAGCGGAGCGGGAATGTTGCGGCGGTTCTGAGTGTTCTGACCACGCACGTCGAACCGGGCCAGACCAAAACCCTCGTCCCTTTCGATGCTGACGAGGCTGGCCGTCAGACCGGGTTCGACTGTGACATCGACAAGCAGGTCGACACGCTGCGCCGGGGCCAGCGGGAAGGAGCCGTTGACCCGTTGCGGCTGATCCAGCGGCATACCATCAAGCGCCACGATCCAGCCATCCAGCCCGTCGAGCCCAAGATCGAACACGCGCGCATTGGCCACGTTGATAAGCCGCAGCCGCAGCCGGTCATTGGTGGAAACGTCGAAACCCGGATCGAAACGGCCGTTGACAGTCAGAAGGTTACCGAGGCGCCCGGCATGGCTGAGGTCATGCCCGTTGTCGAAATCTTCGGTAATCTGCGCGGTTTCGGGCGACAGGCGCCAGTCGTCCAGCGCCAGTGTCAGGTCCCGGTCGATATCCGGGGCAACCGGTTCGTCAACGATCAGCGGTCCGTGCAGCCCCCTGGCCACCTGCTCGACTGTCTGATTGTGCGCGTGATACCAGTAGGTTCCGGCGTCGGGCACGGTAAAGTCGTAATCGAAGTTTTCGCCGGGCTGGATAGGATCCTGTGTCAGGCCCGGCACCCCATCCATGGCGTTGTCGATGCGGATACCATGCCAGTGAACCGAGGTCGGTTGCGGCAACGAGTTGAGGATACGCCGCTGTACGCGGGCCCCCTGCCTGACCCGGATTTCCGGCCCCGGCGCGGTGCCGTCAAAGCTCCAGATCTGCGTGGGATCATAGCTGTCGGGCGCGACCTGCTGAATTGCCTCGCGCGCTTCGAGAACGGGCAAAGCCGCCCTTGCGCGAACGGGAAACGCCGCCATTGCAGCCGAAGCTGCCAGTACCTGCCGCCGGGTGAGTTTCATCGCGGTCCTCCTGAACCGCAATATAGGCATTTGCGCGCACCCTGCCATCAGGGTTCCAGCGCGGGTGCGTCAATCAGTTGCTGGCAGTGCGGTAGTTGGGCCGGTAGAAAATGTGCACTCCGACGCGCGCGGTTTCCTTGAAGACGCGCGACCAGGACGGGCGGACCGCCTTGGTGTGATAGTGGGTGGCACCATCGGTGATGTCATCGGCCACACCGTCAATCGCCAGACGGGCGACCTTGGCCACACGTTCATAGGCTTCTTTTTCCGCGATCACTTCCTTGTGGCCGTCGCAGGTATAGGTGAACTGGCACTGGTACTTTCGACCTGTCCCCTGACGAATGACACCACACACCGTATCGGGAAACCGCTCGTTCGCCACGCGGTTCAGGATGACCTCGGCGACGGCAAACTGACCCTTGACGCTTTCGCCACGGGCTTCGAAGTACAGAGCCTCGGCCAGGCACTGCCATCTTTCGCCACCTGTCGCCTTGGGTCGCTGGTCGAGCCAGTCGCGGGTATAGCTGACCTCGATCGGGTCCGCTTCCTTTTTCGGCTTCAGAGACTTCAGATAGTCGCGAAAACTCTGACCCGGTTGTTCGTTCCGGCTCACCACCTCGGACCCACCGGAATAGACCGGCTCACGTTCCGCATTGGATGTCGTAGGCAACAAAAAGGCGGTCATGACCGCCGCAGCAGCAACAAAACGTATCATTCAGAAAACCTCGCACAGGCACTTAAGCGCCATACCCTCCCCCGGCGGGCGCGAGGAGGCTCATAACCCACTTGATGGCGAAGGTCCAGTTCAGGGAAAAACGCAAGTGGAATCTTGCCCATTCAAGCAAAATTCTGTGACCCAGAGTCCACGTTTTCCCCACTAAACCTGGTGTATTGTGCGCCTGTCAACCCCCAAGTTTGGAGGATATCGCCAGTTGAGCGGCAGCCAGCCGAGCGACCGGCACCCGGAAGGGCGAGCATGACACATAGTCGAACCCCGCTGCCCGGCAAAACGCGATTGATTCGGGGTTCCCGCCGTGTTCACCACAGACCGAAAGCGTCACGTCCGGTTGCGCTTTGCGACCGCGTTCAGCGCCTAGTTGCAGCAGCTCGCCAACCCCATCCGTATCAAGGACATGAAACGGGTCCTCGACAAAAACACCCTGGCGCACATAGGCCGACATGAACCGGCCCGCGTCATCGCGCGACAAACCATAGGTCATCTGCGTCAGATCGTTGGTGCCAAAGCTCAGAAACGCGACATGCGGAGCGATTTCTTCGGCACGCAGACAGGCGCGCGGGGTTTCCACCATCACGCCGAGTCGATAGTCGAACTCCTGATCCCGTTCCGAGGCCACGGCCGCAGCCACGGCATCGATGCGCGCCTTGACCAGTTCCACCTCGCGCTTGGCAGAGACCAGCGGGATCATCACCTCGGGTACCACCGGCGCACCCTCCATGCTGGCCTCCAGCGTCGCCTCGAAGATGGCGCGGGCCTGCATGTCATAGATTTCCGGCACGGTGACGCCCAAGCGCACGCCGCGCAGGCCCAGCATGGGATTGTATTCGGTCATCGCGGCAACCCGGCGTTCGACGTCCGAGACCGGCAGATCCAGCGCGTCGGCCAGTTCGCGCTGACCGCTGCGGGTGGTGGGCAGAAACTCGTGCAAGGGCGGATCGAACAGGCGGATACACACCGGTTGCCCTTCCATGATACGGAAAAGCTGTACGAAATCATCACGTTGCATGGGCAGCAGACGTTCCAGAACTGCCGCACGCCCTGACGGGGTCTGGGCAAAGATCATTTCGCGCATCACCGTCAGGCGGCCCGGATCAAAGAACATGTGCTCGGTCCGGCACAGGCCGATGCCCTGCGCGTTGAAATTGCGCGCGGTCTGGGCATCCTGCGGTGTGTCGGCATTGGCCCGGATACCGATGTCACGTTCGGTGTCGGCCCAGGCCATCAGGGTCTGGAAACAGTCGTCCTGCTCGGCCTCCAGCATTTCCGGCTCGCCCGCCAGAACCTGGCCGGAACTGCCGTCGATGGTCAGGATATCGCCGGTCTTGAAGATGCGCCCGTCCGGTGCGACGAGCTGCTTTTCCTTCATCCGGAACCGCATCTCTGAGGCCCCGACGATGCAAGGCAGGCCCATGCCCCGCCCGATCACCGCCGCGTGGCTGGTCATGCCACCCTTTTCGGTCAGAACGGCGACCGCCGCGTGCATGCCGCGCACGTCTTCGGGTGAGGTTTCGCTGCGTACCAGAATACAGGGTTCGCGCCGTGACGCGCTGGCCTGCGCCTCGGTTGCCGTGAAGACGATCCGGCCCGTTGCCGCGCCCGGGCTGGCGCCAATGCCGCTTGCCAGCACATCACGCTTGGTTTCGGGATGGACCTGCCGGTGCAGCAACTCGTTGACCGAGTGCGGATCGATCCGCATCACCGCCTCTTGCGGGGTGATGATGCCGTCTTCGGCCAGATGCACCGCGATGCGTACCGCCGCCCGCGCGCCGCGCTGGACGCGGACGCCATCGAGAATGTGGACATGGCCGTTCTCGATCACAAACTCGACCTGCATTTCCTCGCGCAGTTTCCGGCGCATCAGGGCGGCGTGGTCTTTCAGCTCGGCAAACGCCTCGGGCGCGACATCCTGGAGCGACTGGCCGCGCGGGTCCTTTTCGAGATAAAGCGCCGAGACCCCCTCGCCCAACGCGTCGCGGCCCTGGGACTGGCTGAGGTAGCGGCCGGTGATCTGCGACAGGCCGGTCACCGGATCGATCAGCTGCAACACGCCTGAGCCGCATTCACCCTGACCGACGCCGGGGATCATTTCCTGAACCACAAGTCCAAGACCCGCATCCGCCGGCGCACCCTTGGCCTGTCGCAACAGGCGGGCCGTGGTGCCATCCCAGGCCCGCGCCATCGAGCGCAGCACGGCGGCCAGTTGCTCGCCCCGGTCCTGCGGGAAGTTTTCGTCGGTTTCCTCCTCGTAGGCGCGCAACGACTGGCGCAGCCCCTCGCGGCCATCGGCCTCGATATTGTCGAACTCGTCCGGGTCGAGCCGCGCCACGTGGATCGCGTAGCTTTGCACAAAGCGCAGGTAAAGCGCGGCCGCCGCCTCGACCCCCATCGTGTCGGACAGATCGACATAGCGGGCATCGTTCATGCCGATGTTCAGTATGGCCCCCGGCCCGCCCCAGTCTGGATCTTCGGAACTGGGTCGGACGCACAGCAGCGCCGCCGGGTCGAATTGTCCAAGAATGGCGGCGATGTCGGGCATTTCGCCTTCGGCGATGTGGTGCACCGCGTCAAAGGACAACGCCACGGTGCGCGGCACCGGCAGATCAAGGCGCACAAGGCGCTGAAGGCATTTCGCCCGTCCACCATGGGTTGTTGTCGCCACCGGCGCGTCTGGGGTGATGAGGGTCGTGTCCGGATTATTCTGCACTGCGGCATCCTTTCGCTTGCCTGCAGCATAAGCGGCTTTGCCCGTGGTGCAAGGGTGATATCGGGCGCTTGGCGCGCGCCCGGTCACTTAGCCTTCGATCCGGGTCAAATCGGCAACCGAAGAACAGACCTGGCGGATCTGGTTCAGCAGGTTCAGCCGGTTGCGGCGAACGACCGCGTTGTCGGTGTTGACCTGGACCTCTTCGAAAAAGGCGTCGATCGGCGCGCGCAGGGCCGCCATCGCCGCCATCGCCGCCGGGAAATCCTCGGCCTTGAGAGCGGGGGCGATTTTCGCCTCGGCCCCGGTCAGCGCGGCAAAAAGCGCCTTTTCGCTGTCGGCCTCGGCGAACTTGATATCGGCGCCATAGGAATATTCCACGCCGTCCTGTTCCTCGGCCTGGGCCAGGATATTGTTAGCGCGCTTGAAGCCCTGCACAAGGTTCTCGCCATCCTCGGTCGCGATCACTGCGTTCAGCGCACGGGCGCGTTTGACCAGCAGGTTGAGGTCATCGTTGCCGTCCATCGCGATACAGGCGTCGATGATGTCGTGGCGGATGCCCTCGTCACGAAGGAAAACCTTGAGGCGGTCGTGGATGAAGGCAAGGAGATCCGCAGACAGATCGGGAACCTCGCGTCCGACCTGATCCAGGATATCATTGTCGCCCAGCTTTTCCTTGACGGCCTGGAAGGCGGCACCAAAAACCCCATGATCGGCGATTTCGTCGATCAGGTCGCGCAGCGCGGCCTCGCCGCCGTGGGCGTGGTATTTGTGGCGGAGCAGTTGAGCGTCGACATGTCGATCCAGCGAAACGCGAAGATCATTGGCGAGCACCAACCGAATAACCCCCAACGCCGCGCGGCGCAGGGCAAACGGGTCTTTCGATCCGGTGGGCTTTTCGTCAATCGCCCAGAAGCCGGTCAGCGTGTCCAGCTTGTCTGCCAGTGCGACAGTGACCGAGAGCGGTGCGGTGGGCACGTCATCCGAGGGGCCGAGCGGCGAGTAATGCTCCTGCGCCACGGCGGCGATGGCAGCGTCGTGACCCGCGGCTTCGATGTAATACCGCCCCATAAGCCCTTGAAGTTCTGGGAATTCATAGACCATTTCAGAGCTCAAGTCGGCCTTGGCAAGCTTGGCCGCTGTTTCGGCTTGATCGGCATCCGCACCGGTCACCAGGGCCAGTTCGCGGGCCAGTGCGGCAATGCGGCGGATTCGGTCGCCCTGACTGCCCAGCTTGTTGTGGAAGGTCACGTTTTCCAGCGCATCGCTCCATTCGTCCATGCCCGCCCGGGCCACGCGCAGGTCGTTGTCCCAGAAGAACTTGGCATCGGCCAGCCGCGCCGACAGCACTTTCTGATTGCCCGCCAGAATGGTCGCGCCATTGTCGGCGGTTTCGCGGTTGGCGACGGTGATGAACCGTTCAATCCGGCCTGTTTTCGGATTGCGGACCGAGAAGAATTTCTGATGTTCTTTCATCGAGGTCTGCAGCACCTCGGGCGGCAGGTCGAGGAATTCGGCGTCGATCTGCCCCATCAGAACAACGGGCCATTCGACCAGCCCGGCGACCTCGGCCAGCAAGCCCTTGTCCTCGACCAGTTCAAGACCGGCGGCGAAGGCGAGGTTCTGGGCATCGTTCCAGATATGCTCGGCCCGCTCGCTGGGCGACAGCATCACATAGGCGCGCCTGAGCTTTGCCGCGTAATCCTCGAAAGACGTGACAGAAAACCGCCCCGGCGCCATGAAACGATGACCTTCGGTGCTGTTGCCGGACGCGATACCTTCGACCTCAAGCGGCACCACTTGAGCGTCGGTCTCGTCAGTCAGGATGCACAGGATCGAATGCAGAGGACGCACCCAGCGAAGGGTGGAACTGCCCCAGCGCATGGATTTGGGCCAGGGGAAATTGCGGATCGCGGCTTCGAGCACTTCGGCCACGATCTCGGCCGCCGGACGGCCCGGCTTTTCGATGGTGGCGAAATAGATCGCGCCCTTGGGGGTGTCGCGTTCCTCAAGCTGGTCGCGGGTGATGCCGGCACCGCGCAGGAACCCTTCGACGGCCTTGTCGGGCGCGCCGACCTTGGGGCCTTTGCGTTCTTCGCGGATAGTGGGGCTTTGCGCCAACAGCCCTTCGACTGCCAATGTCAGGCGGCGCGGCGTGGTCAGCGCTGCGGCACGGGCATAGGTCAGACCGGCCTCGACCAGACCATCGGTGATCCGCTTTTTCAGATCCTCACCTGCGCGCGCCTGCATGCGCGCGGGGATTTCCTCGGAAAACAGTTCGATCAGCAGGTCGGGCATGGTCGGTCCTTAGAAATTGACGATCGTCTGGATGACGATGGCATTGGCGATATCCACGAAGAAGGCGGATACAAGGGGGAGCACGATAAAGGCAAGAGGTGACGGGCCATATTGCTTGGTCACGGCGGTCATATTGGCAATCGCGGTGGGAGTGGCACCCAGCGAGAACCCGGCAAAGCCCGAGGCGAGCACCGCCGCCATATAGCTGCGCCCCATGATGACGAAGAGGCCAAATATGACGAAAGCGATGGTAAATGCGGTCTGGGCCAGCATGATGGTAGCGATGGCGAGGCCATGCCCCGCAATGGTCCAGAGTTGCAGGCTCATCAGCGACATGGCCAGGAACGCACCAAGCGAGAATTCCGAGATCAGGCCAAGAGCAGCCGTCCGGGTGACCGGGGGTGCGTCTGGAAACAGCGCGGTTCGCAGGTTGCCCACAACGATGGCCATGATCAGGCAGGGCACGAAAAGCGGCAGCATGACGCCCGCGGCCTGAACGGCCTGATGCGCGAAGAAACCAAGGACGATGGAGATGTTGAGATGCAGCAAAACCCGCATGATTGCGTGGTGGTCGATCCTGCCATGGCTGCCCCCCTCGTCGGATACGCCGATGGTCAGTTCCTGATCGGGGTCGGAAGAGGTCAGACTGTTTTTCTCGACCAGGTATTTCGCCACCGGGCCGCCAACGATGGCGGCCAGAACGAGCCCCAGCGTGGCGACGGCGACGCCCAGTTCGGTCGCGCCCTGAAAACCGGTCAGGTCGGCCACCTGTGGCGCCCAAGCGATAGCGGTGCCATGCCCGCCGATCAGCGAGGCCGAGCCGAACAGCACACCCGTCCGGGCGGGAAAACCGAAAAGCCACGCCCCGGCGACGCCGATCAGGTTCTGCGCAATCATACAGATGAGGGTGATGATCAGCAGAAAAAGCAGTGGCTTACCCCCGGCCACCAGATCGGAAAACCGCGCATTCAGGCCGATCCCGGCAAAGAACAGCACCAGCAGAAAATCGCGCGGGCGCAGATCGAACCCGAGTTCGATCCCCGACACAAGATAGAGCGCCAGCAAAAGGGCGGAGGCCAGAAGGCCACCGGTCACCGGTTCCGGGATGTTGTAGCGTCGCAGAACGGCCAAGCGCGCGTTGATAGCGGCCCCGCTCAGATAGACCGCAAAACCAAGGGTGACGGTGATGAAGGCCGGTATGTCCATGCGCACCGCCTATCCTTCGGGCCGCGGCGGGCATTCTTCGCCCACCACCGTGCCGTCATAGGCCTTTTGCCCACAATTGTTGAGAACATGCCAGACATAGCCCTGTCCGGTTTCGGTGATGGCCACTATGCGGTCGACGCCGAAATGGATGTTCTTGGCCCCGAGATAGGCGCGCGCGGTGCCGTCTTTCAATGCCACGCCGATCTCTACCGCGTCGAAACAGTCGAACCAGCCCGGCGCGGTCAGGGGTTCGGCGGCGTCCACGGCAGCATATTTCGCCGAGAGGTCCTCGAGGCTGAGATTTGTCCGGAAACAGGCGCGGTAGCGGATCGGAGAGCTGTCAGCGTCGATCGCGCTGAAATCTGTATATTCGATCGCCACGGGCGCTCCGTCGGCACTGGCCAGCAGTTCCACGTCCTGACGCGGACGGGCGGCCACATCGTAGTAGAACCCGTAGACCTGCAGATAATACATCGCCGCACCCGCCGCGACACAGCACGCTAGAAGGATCGCAACCAGTATCTTTCCCGTCATAGTCGGACTCCTTGGGTCAGGCCGCCCCTTTCAGGGCAGTCAAAAATCGGTCAGGTTTGGACCGGCGGCAGATAAGAGGGGAGCGCCGGACATGGATACCAGTTTTGCCGTCGGATTTTTCGGTGCGCTTTTTGCCATCATGAACCCGGTCACCAACCTGCCGGTTTTCCTGAGTGTGACCAGTGGCGCCTCGGTGGCGGATCAGCGCAAGATCGCGCTGAAAACGGCGCTTTATTGCATCATTCTGGGCGCGGGCTTTGCCGCCGTTGGGGCGCAGGTGCTGAAGCTGTTCGGGATCAGCGTCGATGATTTCCGTGTCGCGGGCGGTCTGGTGGTTCTTTATATCGCGTTCAACATGCTGCACGGAAGCGAAACCAGTTCGCACCACGGCACAAAAGGGGAAAAACAGGACTATCCCGACGCCGAGACGGTGGCCTTTTATCCGCTGGCCTTTCCCATTCTGGTCGGTCCCGGCACCATCACCACGCTGATCATCTATGCCCACAAGATCACGGGCACCGCGCATCTGATCGGATATGTCGCAGTCTTTCTGTTGGTTGTGGCCTTGCTGGCGGTGACGTTCTGGAATGCGGCAGCACTGTCGCAACGCCTGTCCACCACCGCCCGTGTGATCATGAGCCGGTTCATGGGGATGATCCTTGCCGCCATCGCGATAGGCATGATCACCGACGGGCTCAAGGCGTTGCTGCCGGGACTGGCCTGAGTGAACCAACCCCATCAGGCCGCCTGCCCGCCCGCCTCCGTCTGCACGAAGGCATCGGCGCATTGTTTGGCCAGGGCACGCACCCGGCCAATATAGGCCTGGCGTTCCGTGACCGAGATCACCCCGCGCGCGTCGAGCAGGTTGAAGATGTGGCTGGCCTTGATGCACTGGTCGTACGCGGGGTGCGCCATCACGATGCGCTTGCCGGTTTTGGGATCGTCATGGTCCTGCGCGAGGATCGCGGCGCATTCGGCCTCGGCCTCTTGGAAATGCCTGAGCAGCACCTCGGTGTTGGCCACGTCGAAGTTCCAGCGGGCGTATTCCTCTTCGGTCTGTTTGAAGATATCGCCATAGCTGAGCGGGCTGGGCGCGTCGGGGTCATTGAAGGGCATGTCCATCACGTGGTCGATGCCCAGCACGTACATGGCCAGACGTTCCAGACCATAAGTCAGCTCGCCCGAGACCGGAGTGCAGTCATGGCCGCCGACCTGCTGGAAATAGGTGAACTGGCTGACCTCCATGCCGTCGCACCAGACCTCCCACCCCAGGCCCCATGCGCCCAGAGTGGGGCTTTCCCAGTCATCTTCGACAAAACGGATGTCGTGCAGGCCCATGTCGATTCCGATGGCTTCCAGAGAACCGAGATAGAGCTCTTGCAGGTTTGGCGGGCTGGGTTTGATCAGCACCTGATACTGATAGTAATGCTGCAAACGGTTCGGGTTTTCGCCATAGCGCCCGTCAGTAGGGCGGCGGGATGGCTGCACGTAGGCAGCAGCCCAGGGTTTGGACCCCAAAGCGCGCAGAGTGGTGGCCGGGTGGAAGGTACCGGCGCCGACCTCCATGTCATAGGGTTGCAGGATGGCGCATCCCTTTGACGCCCAATAGGATTGCAGACGCAGGATGATCTCCTGAAAAGAGCGCGGCGCGTTAGGCTTGTCGGTCATGGCGGTCCTTCTGGGTGCGTCCACCCGGTTCCAATGGGTTTTGCCTTTCCTATGCAAGGGGTCGGGGGGCGTCAACGGCCCTTTGTCGCCCGACCCGGCCCGTGCTGTCGCCCGACCGCCACACCCGGGCGATCAGTGGCGGCAGGCATGGCATTTGATGGAAAATCCTGCATAAGCTTTGACAACGATAAGCCCACGGAACACGGGACAACAAATGATACGAGCATTCGCGACTTTGGTCGTTTTTATTTTCTTTGGATTGGGCGCTGCGGTGGCGCAGCAAGGCCAGGACGACGCGGTCTGGGTTCAGATCGAAGCGCTGCCATCCCTGCGCGAGGCGCAGGATCGCGCACAGGTTTACACGGACTATCTGGCCGACGTGAACGGGTTCCAGCTGCGTCAGGGCTGGTACGCGATCGTGCTTGGGCCTTATACCCGGTCCGATGCCGAACAGGTGCTGCGCGTCTATCGCATCGAAGGGCAAATCCCGCAGGACAGTTTCATCGCCCTGCCCGGCGCATTGGGCCAGCAGTTCTGGCCGATTGGCGCCTCTGCACAGGCACCTGCCACGCAAACCGCGCCTGTGGAAAGCCCGGAACAGACACAGACAGCGGTGCAGTCCCTAAGCGATCTGCCGGACGAAACCGTGGCCGAAGCGCGCCAGAGCGAGCGGCTTTTGACCGCGGAAGAGCGCAAGGGTTTGCAGATCGCCCTGCAGGCCGCCGGGTTCTACAACTCGGCGATTGACGGGGCTTTTGGGGCCGGGACACGCCGCTCGATGGCGGACTGGCAATATGGTAACGGGTTTCAGGAAACCGGCGTTCTGACCACGAAGCAGCGCAAGATCCTGATGGACGACTATAATGCGCCGCTGATCAGCGTGGGGATGAAGCGCCATGCCGACCGCGATGCCGGGATCGAGATGGACCTGCCGTTGGAGGCGGTTGCATTTTCCCGCTATGAGGCGCCGTTTGCGCATTTCGACAGCGCCTCGGATCTGGGGGTGCGGGTTCTGCTGATCAGCCAGCAGGGCGATCAGGCGACACTGCGCGGCCTATACGATGTCATGCAGTCGCTGGAGATCGTGCCGCTGGACGGCCCGCGCGAGTTCAGCCGCGACAGCTTTACGCTGGAGGGGCGCGGCAAGGGGATCGTCAGCTATACCCAGGCCGGGTTGCAGGATGGACAGATCAAGGGCTTTACTCTGGTCTGGCCTGACGGGGATGACGCCCGTCGCGCGCGGGTTCTGGCAAGCATGAAGGCCAGTTTCACCCGACTGGGCGGAGTGCTTGCGGACAGCGCGGGCGTAGATGACGGGCAAAGCATCGACCTGATGGCCGGTCTCAACATCCGCAAGCCCCGGCTGTCGCGGTCGGGCTTTTTCGTCGATGCCAGCGGCACGGTCGCCACGGTGAGCGAAGTGACCGAGGGCTGCGCCCGGATCACCCTGAACGACGATCATGTCGCCGAAGTCATCGGCGGCGATACAAGTCTTGGCGTGGCCCTGCTGCGCCCGACCGAGACGCTTGCACCGATGTCGGTGGCACAGTTCGTGACCGCCACGCCGCGCCTGCAATCCGAGGTTGCGGTGGCGGGCTTTTCCTATGAGGGCGCGTTGGGCTCGCCCACGCTGACCTATGGCAAGCTGGCCGATATCCGGGGGCTTGATGGCAACGCTAGAACGTCCCGGCTGGAGCTTGAGGCGCAAAGTGGCGATGCCGGAGGGCCGGTATTCGACCAGACTGGCGCGGTTCTGGGCATGCTTCTGCCCGATCCCAAGACCGGGCAGACGCTGCCGGTCGATGTCAGCCTGGCGGCAGCGTCCGCAGCGCTGGAAACCGCGCTGGCCGACAAGGGGCTGAGCCCGCAAGCGGCGAGCGGTGCAGAGAGCGTCACGCCGAACGAGTTGCTGCGTCGGGCGCTGGGAATGACGGTTCTGGTCAGCTGCTGGGACTGATACACTTGTTTCGAAACGCAAAAGCCCGCAGCCTTGCACGCTGCGGGCTTTTTCAGTTTGTCTGCGTGGATCAGGCGATATCCGGGGTCACACGGATCAGGGTTGGCCCGTTGGCCCTGAACGCGGTACGCACCGCCGTTTGCATCTCGTCCAATGTTTGGGGGGCGGCCGCAGCAGCGCCAAAGGCTTCGGCCAGTTTGCAGAAATCAGGGTTGCGGGCGATGACCGCATTTGGCGCGATCTGACTCCGCACCATGCTGTCCTCGATCTCTTTCAGTTTGCCGTTGTCCCACAGGATGATCGGCAGCGGCAGGCCGAGTTCGACCGCCACGCCCAATTCCTGCATCGTATAGTGAAACCCGTAGTCGCCGGCGATCACCGCCGTCGGCTTGCCGCGCCGACCGACCGCGCCGCCGATCCCGGCAGGCAGGGCATAACCCAATGTGCCAAACCCTGTGGGGTGGTGCCAGTGATAGGGATAGGGCATGTCCCACACTTCCTTGGCCACATAGGCAAACTGGGTCATGTCGGAATAGATCATCGTTTCCGCCGGCATGGCGGCCTTGAGCGCATCCGCGACACGAACGATGCCCGGGCGTTCGGCGTCAACCTCGGCCCGCCAGCGCGCCTTTGTCTCGGCTACCTCTTGGGCGTTCCAACCGGTTGCCGTTTTCAGGGTCTCGGATTCGGACCAGAGCGCGCGGGCGAAACTTTCGCCATCTGCCTGCAGCTTGACCGCCGCGCGGTGGCCGTCGGCCAGGACTTCGGTGTCGATATCGACGCGGATCAGCGGTGCCTTGTGGCCCAGATCGGTGCGCCACAGGTCGACCTCGGCAAGTTCGGTTCCGACCGCCACCACCAGATCGGCGGATGCGATCACCTCGGCGCTGCCCGGGCGGGCCAGCGTCGCGCCGAAATCGAGCGCATATCCCGCCCCCGCCAACCCACGTCCGGCATATGTGGTGAAGCAGGCCGCACCCAGCTGTGTCAGGATCTGCCGCCACAGGTTCGATTTCGTCCCGCCACCCAGAATGAACAGGGGTCGCCGCGCGGTGTTCAGCATGGAAATGACTGGGGCGACATCGGGCTTGAGCGCCTTGGTGCGCAGCGCGGGCTGGAACGGGAACGGCGCGGGTTCGGCATCACCCTGCAGCTGGGCGATCGGCACCTGAATGTGCTTGGGCCGCGGGCGATTGATCTCGAACTCTTCAAAGGCGCGTTCGATCAGGCCATAGGCGGCCTGGGGAGAGTTGGCGCAATGGGACCAGTCACAAACCGTGGCCGCCGCCTCTTGATCCTTCATCTGGTGCAGTTGCCCGCGACGTGCCGAAACCTCGTCAAGGCAGGAGGAGATAACCAGCATCGGAACCGAATCCGAATACCCCTGCCCCATCGGCGTCATGATGTTGCACAGGCCCGGCCCGGTGATCACGTAAGCCACCCCCGGTCTGCCCGTCGCCCGCGCATAGCCGTCGGCCATGAACCCCGCGCCCTGTTCGTGGCGGGTCAGGATATGGGTGATGCCGGCCTCTTCGATGCCCCGGTACATTTCCTGATTATGAACACCGGGAATGCCAAAGATGACATCAACCCCGCGATCCCTGAGCATGTGCGATATCTGCGCGCCGAGTGGCCTTTTCATCAGTTTCTCCAGAATTTGCGGGTGAAGATCACGTAAACGGCCAGAAGTTCCAGCCGCCCGATCAGCATCCCGGCAGACAACATCCATTTCGCGGTGTCATTCAGCCCCGCGAAATTGCCCGAGGGGCCGATTTGCGGACCGAGGCCGGGGCCAATATTGGCCAGTGCGGCGGCGGCACCGGACACAGCGGTGATGAAGTCGAGCCCGGTCAGTGCCAGCCCCCAGGACAGGATGCCCATCGACACCACGAAGAACACGAAAAAGCTCATGACCGAGCTGAGGACATCGGGGCCGACGGGGCGTCCATCATATCGGGGGGTGAATATACCGTGGGGCGACCGGGTACGCTGAATCTGGGTCCTGATCGAGGCGAACAGCAACTGATAGCGGAAGATCTTGATCGAACAGGCGGTTGATCCGGCGCAACCGCCGATCAGACCGATGAAGAAAAAGACGGCGATCAGGAAACTGCCCCAGTTCATGTAATCGACGCTGGCATACCCCGTTCCCGAAATGATCGAGGTGATATTGAACAGCGCCTCGCGGAAGGCCTGTTCGATGTGATGGGGGAAGATGCTGGTCAGAACAAAGGTGGTGATGATGACAAGAACGCCGATGGTCGCCAGGAAGACCCGGATCTGGCTGTCGCGCCAAAGGGGTTGAGCGGAACCGTTCACCAGTTGGACGTAGCGGACAAAGGGAAGCGCCGCGACGATCATGAAGATCGATGCCGCGTATTCCGCGGGACCCGAGAAGGTACCGAACGAGGCATCGTAGTTGGAAAACCCGCCCGTGGACATGGTCGTCAACGAGTGCACCAGCGCATCAAAAAAGCTCATCCCCAAAGTGGTGTAGACCAAGGCGCAAATGGCCGTCAGAGCAATGTAGATATAGGCAATCTGCCCGGCAATTTCTTGCGCGCGTGGCAAGATTTTCCCCATGGTTTCAAACCCTTCCGAGCGAAAGATCTGCATGCCACCCACGCGCAGTTCGGGCAGGAACACCATTGCCACGACGATGATCCCGATCCCGCCAAGCCACTGCAGGATACCGCGCCACAAAAGAATTCCGCGCGGCAAATCATCAAGACCGGCGACTACTGTCGAGCCGGTTGTGGTGAGACCCGACATCGCCTCGAAGAACGCGTCCACGAAACGCAGTTCAGTGGCCCCGAGCATCAGTGGCAGCGCACCGAAGAACGGCAGGGCGACCCAGACGGTTGTTGTGACCAGAAATGTCTGCCGGATCGTCAGACCCTCGCGCACGCCGTTGGCGCAGCTGAGCGCCAGCACGGTGCCCGAAAGCAGTGTGATGACCCCGCTTTCGAGAAACACATGCCACTCACCGCGCCCCTCGATCAGGTCGGCAAGCATCGGAAACAGCATGGTCGCGCCAAGAATGGCGACCAGAAGGCCGATCACGTATCCGACAGGGCGTAGGTCAATCATGACGCGCAGCGTTGGCGCGTCATTCCGGCACTGTCAAGGCAAAGGCCGCTTTCTAGCCGTCGGTTTTGGGCTTTGGTCCCGGCATTGTCGGCGGTCGTGATGGTTTCCGCGTTCTGCGGGGCGATGCCTTTGACGCGGGCTTTTTGGTAGAGGCCGAACGAACCGGTGGAGATTTGGGCGGTGAAGTCACGGGCGCCACGGGTTTGGTCGTTACGTCCGCCCTGTTGGCCTCTGACGCCTTGGGGCTTTTACCCGGAAGCGTCGGCTTGCCATCTGTACCGGCATTCGCTGTGTCATCCCGTGAAGGCTGTGGTTCCGGTGTCGTTGCCACGGGATTCTTATCTGCGACCATCGTTTCCGGAACTGTTTTGGCCTCTTTCTGAACCGGTTTCTGCACTTGCCCAGTCGGCTGATCGGGTGTTGCGGGTTTTACGCTAGTTTCAGGCGCCACCGCTGCCTGCGCGCCGCCTTCCTGAGCCTTTTGGGCCGAAGCGTGCTCTGGTTTCGGTGCTTGCGTTGGCGCTGTTGTCTTGGGGACGACTTCGGAAACTTTCCGTGTTTTCTGTGTGTTGATCGGCGCGGCTTGTTTTGTCCGGAACGTCGGTTTGGCTTCGGTACTATAGGTTTTGGCAGTTGCCTTTGGCTCTGGTTGAACATCGCGTTCTGTGCGAGCCTGGCAAGATGGTACCGAAGAGGCGGCCTGAAGCGCGCGCACTTGCGCCATTGGTGCATCAAGGGCCGAGCGTGTCATGATCTGAATGATCCGCAGATTGTTTGTCAGAACATAGCCCGCCAAGCGCATCGCGGCGGCCTGATATTCGAACGGTTGGGAAATCGGATTCATTGAAGAGTGTCTCCTATAAGGAAAAAGCAAGCAGGAGCAGGTGAAGAAAGAGAATCAGGCCACTGGTTAACAGGTATCTGGCGGTGACGCGCCTTGCCAACAAAGGTATTGTACATCAAAGGCCTAGTCCGCTTTTGACCAACCCGCCGACAGGGGCGGCAGTTGCTTACGGGATGACCTTAGGTCAATTTCTTCCGCATGCGCAGCATTAATTGCCGCGACGCAGCGTAACTGGTGAAACTCAGCGGAAAATCACCGGTTGCCCGCTATGCGGACAATCGGGGTCAGCCGACGTGGAAGAGAGTGTTGAACAGCTTGGGGTCGAGGCTGGATGCGGCAAAGGTCGAGCCTTCGGTCAGGATCGAGACCGCGTCATGACTGTGCAGGCTTTCCTGATGGCTGGCGATCACCCGAAAATCACCGATATGGTGGTCGGCCTGCAGTTCGGCGCAAAAAAGGCGAGCGGCATCCTCGACAAAAATCGGGTTGGCGGCGTTCAGCTCGGCAAAAGCTTGTTCGTCCTCGCGCTTGACCATGACCTGCGTCTCGGTCGGCACCGCACGACGGCACAGCCCAATCAGATCCTCGAACCACAGGCAATCGGCGTCCGGGTCCACCACCGCCGAAATCCGCGCCACCGAGCGCTGCGAATGCGGCGTGGCCAGTTGCCCGCGCATCGCACGCGCGTGTTCACTGAGTTCCAGCGAACAGGGGCAGGTCGAGGAATAGACATAATCCAGATGGATGATCTTTTGCCGCACGCCGCCCTGTTCGACCAATTCCAGCGCGATGTCGTAATACTGGTAACCCGACAGGCCCGAACGCAGGCTTTCGATCCGGTCGGGATAGGAAAACCGCATCTGGATACGGGCATCGAAGCTGTCCAGATCGGTCATGTAGTCGCTCAGAGCCGCCTCGATCACCTCGAAACTGAAGGTACGCTCGGCATGCTTGTAGAAGGACCGCATGATCCGGGACATGTTGATGCCCTTTTTCTCGGCCTCAAGGCTGACGGTGCCGGTCACCGAAGTTTCCAGCGTCAGATCCTCGCCATGCTTGCGGTGAAAGCGAATCGGCAGGCGGAAATTCGAGATGCCCACATGCTGAATTTGTTGTTTCGCGCCCCGGATCAGGCTGGCCGGCCCGTTCTGTAGATCGGGCAGCGTCGCCTTGTAGGCGTCGTCGACCGCGAATTCCTCGGGGTAGTCACGCGACAGCGCCGGATAGTTCACCGGCACCAGACCGGGCACCAGACGGGCAACCGCCGGGTCCAGCTGGCTGATCTCGGCCGCGTTGGCGGTTTTCACCCATTTCCGCAACAGTGCCAGCGCTTCGGCGGCCTGTTCACGATTGGGGTTCTCGTCAATGTCGCGAGGGTGGATGTTCATCGGCGCGTTTCCTGGTCAGGTCGTCAAGTATATAGACGACTTTCCCACAAGTTCCAATCTAGTGCTTTCCCGCTGATCTACCAAGTTCCGCACCGGAAATCGTGCAAAAACCGCCTCTTCGCGACTGAAACCGTCCTGCGAACAGGATTCAGCCGGATTCCCGGGTCAGGATCGTCAGCAATTCCGACAAGCGGCGCGAGCGTGATTTGTGGTGCGCGGTGATCGCCACGTATGGGCGCGGCATCGCCAGTGCCGGTCCTGGGCAGCGCAGGACCTGCCCTGCTTTCAGCACCGCGTCGATTATTCGTTCGGGTAAAAGCGCAACCCCTGCCCCCGCCACGACCAGTGCCAGCGCGGCAGGGACAGAGGGCGCAGAGATGCCCGCCTGCGCCCCAGTTGACAGGCCAGCCGCGGAAAACCAGGCAGACCAGCCCGGAACTGACCCGATGGTGCTGCCCCAGTTGACCGTCACGCGGCGGCTGGTGGCCGGGTCGCATGCCGTGCGCGCCACCGGAATCAAATGATCGTAGAAAAGCGGTGTGATCTTATAGTCCGGCAACTCGCCACCATAGCTCAGCCGGGCATCGACCCCATGCTGATCCAGATCGACCTCTTCGGCCTCGACCCGCAAGGCGACGGGCACATCCGGGCGCTGCGTGGCAAACCGGGCGAGCCGTGGCGGTAACCACAATTCCGCCAAGGCCGGGGTGGCGCTGATTGTGAGTGGCCGCCGGGGATCGCTTTCGGTCAGGGCTTCGGTGAAGCGCGAAATGTCGGTCAGGGCCGAGGCGGCGTTTGCATAATAGTCCCGTCCGGCATCCGTCAGCCGAATCTGGTTCGCCTTGCGAGCAAACAATTGTCGGCCCAGCCAGTCTTCGAGGTTCCTGACCTGCAGGCTGACGGCTGCGGGGGTTACGCCAAGCTCGTTGCCCGCAGCGGCAAAGCTGCCGGTCCGCGCGGCGCATTCAAAGGCCCTGAGTGCGTTCAACGGGGGGAGTTTCACGATATGCCTACATAAAATCTAATGCTGACCAAGATATTTTATAGTGTCTAAGCAAGCAAGGCCAAGGCAATCTGGCACGAAATCACCGGAGACCGAACATGCGCGACATCCTGGATCTGAACCGCTTTCCCATCGATCAACCCGATAGCCCGGCCTGGCAACGGCTGGTGGACCGCTGCCGCGCGGATCTTGCCGCGAACGGTATGTTCAACCTTGACGGCCTGATGCGACCGGAGATTGCCGCGCAAGCAGTCGATGCGATGACCCCGCGTTTTGCCAGTGACGCCTTTTTGCACGAGCGGATGCACAACATCTATTTCAAGCCAATCGAGGACCTGCCCGAGGATCATCCCGCGTTGCGGCAATTCAAGACTTCGAACCGCACGCTTTGCGCCGATCAGATCGGGGGCTCACCCCTGTTGCGCCTTTATGAATGGCCGGAATTCGCCCTGTTCCTGGCCGCGACGATGGACAAGCCCGAGCTGCATGTGATGGACGATCCGTTGGCGCGGGTGAACGTGATGTCCTATGGCGAGGGTCAGGCGCTCAACTGGCATTTCGACCGCTCGGAGTTCACCACCACCTTGCTGTTACAGGCCCCAAAGGCGGGTGGCGGGTTTGAATACCGCACCGACCTGCGCAGCGAGGGCGACCCCAACTATGATGGCGTCGCGCGGCTGTTGCGGGGGGAAGACCCGGACAGCAAGGAGATTTCTCTGAGTCCCGGAACACTGAACGTATTCAAGGGCAAGAACACCGCCCATCGCGTGACGCCGGTGCGCGGAGACAGGGAACGGATCATCGCGGTCTTTTCGTATTATGAACGCCCAGGCGTGACTTTTACCGAAACCGAGCGCGCCGGTTTTTACGGGCGGGTGGGCTGAACCGTCGGCGTGATCACGCGTATTCTTGCCGAAACGCGAGTTGTAGGCATACTTGGTTCCTGCCCCTGATTGACCGGAGGAGCCGTGCAACGTCGCCTGACCACCATCGTCGCCGCCGATCTGGCGGGGTATTCGCGGCTGATATCCGCGGACGAAGAAGGCACGCTGACGCGGCTGCGCAACTTGTTCGACAGGGTCATCCTGCCTGGACTGTCAGCCGGTGGTGGACGGCTGATCAAGACCATGGGTGACGGTCTTTTGGCCGAATTTCCGTCGCCTGTGTCTGCGGTTCGTACCATGATGGACATGCTGGGCCAGCTTGCCGCGCATGAGGCTGACCAACCCGACGAGAAACGCATGCGGTTTCGGGTCGGAATCAATCTGGGCGATGTGGTGAGCGACGGGGACGATATTCTGGGCGATGGCGTCAACATTGCCGCCCGTCTGGAAAGCCTTGCACTGCCCGGTGGTCTTTGCATTTCCCGAAGCGTTCATGACCAAGTGCGCGGCAAGATCGAAGCGGAATTGACGGCGCTTGGCCCGCAAACCGTCAAGAACATTCCCGAACCGGTCGAAGTCTGGCGGGTAGAGAACACTGGGAGCGCACCAGCCGCGAAGGCCGCCACTACACGGCCTTCGATCGCTGTCCTACCCTTCGACAACATGTCCACGGATCCCGATCAGGAGTTCCTGGCCGACGGTATCGTCGAGGACGTGATCACCGAACTCAGCCGCTTCCGTTCGCTTTTCGTCATCGCCCGCAACTCGACCTTCGCCTACAAGGGCACCCATAAGGATGTGCGCAAAATCGCACGGGAACTGGATGTGCGATACGTGGTCGAAGGGTCGGTTCGGCGTGCGGGCAATCGCCTGCGGATCACGGCGCAGCTGATCGAAGCCGAAACCGGCATTCACGTCTGGGCCGACCGATTTGAACGGACGATGGAAGACCTGTTCGATCTGCAAGATGAGATTTCAGCCATGATCGTTTCGACCGTCGATGTTCAGGTGCGTCAGGCGGAAGTGTCGCGATCAGCGCGAAGACCGCCCTCCAGCCTGGACAGTTGGACCAATTACCAGCGTGGTATGAACCTGTTCTATCAATCCACCCGTACCGGCAACATCGAAGCGCGCATATTTCTGGAACGGGCGCTGGACGACGACCCGGATTTTGCGCTGGCCTGTGCGGGACTGGCGTTGGTCTGCATCACCGATATCGCCATGGGGTTCTCCGAAGAACCGGAAGCCACCCTGGAACGTGGAATTCGACTGGCCCGGGACGCGCTCACGTTGGACGAACAGGACGCAATGGCGCATCTGGCGCTCGGTCGTCTGCTCAGCATGTCCGGGCAACCCGACCTGGCCGTTGCCTCGCTGGAGCGGGCGATCGAACTGAACCCGAACCTGGCCTTTGCCCATTACAACCTGGGTCAGGCGTTGAATGCCATGGGTCGGGCGTCTGAGGCGTTGCCGTATGTCGAGGCGGCTCTGCGCCTGAACCCGCAGGACCCTTTCGTCTGGATGCCGCTGATGCTGAAAACCGTTTGTCTTATCCAGATGGCAAGAGCCGAAGACGCAATAGTCGCCGCAAGAATGGCGGTTCGAGCCAATACCAAGGTTCATTGGACACATTTCGCCCAGACCGTCGCGTACGCAGCCGCTGGTCGGGCAGACGAGGCGGCGCGCGCTGCGCAAGAATTGATCCGGGTGCGGCCGAGCTATTCCATCACCGAGTTCCGAGCGATGCTGCCCAGTTTCAACACAGGTTTGCTGGAGCTGATGTCCGACTATCTTCGCCAGGCCGGCATCCCGGAATCACCCGATCAAGAACCGGGGGCTGGCGAGACCTGATCCAAGGCCAAACAGGTCCCGTGCGCGAACCGCGAAAATTCTGTCACCGTGACCCGCCCGCTATTGCGCAGCGTCGAGCGCCTGTTGCAGATCCGCCAGCAAATCGTCGGCGTCCTCCAACCCAACCGAAAAACGGATCAGGCCGGGGGTGATGCCCAACTCGTCGCGCTGCGCGTCGCTCAACCTCTGGTGCGTCGTTGTCGCCGGGTGGGTGGCAATGGATTTGGCGTCGCCCAGATTGTTCGAGATCACCGGGATGGTCAACGCGTTGAGGAACCGGAACGCCGCAGCCTTGCCGCCCTTGATGTCGAGCGAGAGGACGGTGCCGCCCTTGCCGCCCAACTGGCTTTGGACCAGTGCGTTTTGCGCGTGGGTTTTCAGGCCAGGATAAAGCGTCCGTTCCAGCGCCGGGTGCCCTTCCAGCGCCTCGGCCAGTTTCTGCGCAGTCTCGGCCTGTGCGTTCACCCGCAGCGCCATGGTCTCCAGCCCCTTGAGCATGATCCACGCATTGAACGGGCTGAGCGCTCCACCGGTATGTTTCAGATAAGGTTCGACCGTGCCGCGTATGAACTCGCGGGTGCCGATGATCACACCGCCCAGCGCCCGCCCCTGCCCGTCGATGTGCTTGGTCGCGGAATAGATGACGACATCCGCGCCCTGCTCGATGGCGCGGGAATAAACCGGGGTCGAGAATACGTTGTCGACGATCACGACCGCACCGGCCGCATGAGCCAGTTCGGCCACGCCGGCGATATCGATCACCTCGAGCGTCGGGTTCGACATGGATTCGAAAAACACCGCCTTGGTGTCAGGACGGATCGCCACTTTCCACTGTTCCAGATCGGTGCCGTCTACAAAGCTGACCTCGACACCGAAGCGGGTCAGAATATTCTCGACGATATAGAGACACGACCCAAAGAGCGCCTTGGCCGAAACTATGTGATCCCCGGCCTTCAGCATCGAGGTCAGCGCACCGTTGACCGCAGCCATGCCCGAGGCGGTGGCAAAGGCATCCTCGGCCCCTTCCAGCGCCGCGATGCGCTGTTCGAACATCGACACTGTAGGGTTGCCGTAGCGGGCATAGATGAACTCGTCAGGTCCGCATTCGATGAACCGGGCCTCGGCCTGTTCGGCGTTCTCATAAACGAAGCCTTGTGTGAGGAAGATCGCCTCGCTCACTTCGTTGTACTGACTGCGGCGAATACCGCCATGCACGGCTTGGGTGCGTTTGTTCCAGCTCTCGCTCATCTCATTCCTTTCAGCCTCGGGCAGAGGCAAACAAAAAACCCCAGACGCGGCCAAGCGAAAGGGGTCTTTCATCCTGACCTTTTAGCGGTGTTGTTTAGCGTGGCCCGCAATCCGGTAACAAATCGCCACGTTGTTCGATGCGATGCCATAACGCCTGATCTGCGCATGCGTCAAGTCCGATGCGGACTGCGCTCACGGTTCTGTCACCTGTTCTTTTGCCACTTGCCGTTCTTCGGCAAAAGCTCATCATCCTCCCGTTAACCCGGAGGAGACGATGGCGGACCCGATCGAGCTATACTATTGGCCCACGCCCAACGGCTGGAAAATCTCCATCGCGCTGGAAGAGATGGGGCTGCCATACAATGTCAACCTGATCGACATCCGCGCGGGCGGCCAGTTCGACTCTGAATTTCTAAAAATCGCGCCCAACAACCGGATGCCCGCGATCACCGATCCGGATGGGCCGGATGGCGAACCGGTGTCGATCTTCGAAAGCGGTGCGATCCTGATGTACCTGGCGCGCAAGACCGGGCGATTCTATGGAAGGACACAGCGTGACCGGATCGCGGTCGAGGAATGGCTGATGTGGCAGATGGGCGGCGTTGGCCCGATGGCGGGTCAGGCGCATCACTTCCTGAAATACGCCCCCTATCTCGATCCGCCGCAGGACCTGCCCTATGCCAAGGACCGCTACCGAGCCGAGGTCGCGCGGCTTTATGGAGTGCTGGACCGGCGTCTGGCCAGGAATGAATTCGTGGCGGGCGATTTCTATTCCATCGCCGACATGTCCATCTGGGGCTGGGCGAGCCTGTGGGAAGGTCAACAGCAGACGTTGGAAGACAAGCCCCATTTCGCCCGTTGGCTGGAAACCGTGGGCGCGCGGCCCGCTGTGCAGGCGGGCCGGGACTTGCATATCGAATTGCGCACCGATCATCGCGACAAGCAGGCGCAAAGTGTTCTGTTCAGGCGATAGCCCGCCCACCCCACGCCTTTGCGAGTAGCGATCACCTACGCGATCTGACACAATTCGGTCATGCTGTTGCGTTTCGTGATTCCCTTGCTGGTCTTTGGTCAAGTAGCCCCGGCGGCGGAGCCGATGTCCGCCGAGGAATTCGACGCCTATACCCGCGGCAAGACGCTGTTTTATGGCTTTGACGGCGTGGCTTACGGGGTCGAGGAGTATTTGCCCAATCGCCGTGTCATCTGGTCGTTTCTTGATGGCAATTGCAAGGAAGGCATCTGGTACGAACAGGGCCGCCAGATCTGTTTCGTTTACGAAGACCGCCTGGACCCGCAATGTTGGGAATTCTCTCAATCCTCCGGCGGCCTGATCGCCCGGTTCGAAGGCGATCCCGAGGCGACCGAACTGTATGAAGCCGAGGATATCGGCGAGGAAATGATCTGTTACGGGCCGGATGTCGGGGTTTGACGCGCCTTGTCAAGTTGCGCGCAAGTCGTCGTAGCTGATCATTACATGCTCGCGATAGGCAGGCCGCAACGTCAGATCGCGATAGTAGCGCTTTAGATTTGGTAAATCAGCGCGGTCAATTTCAATATCGTAGTAGCGGTAAAGGACATGGCCGAACTGGATATCCGCCAGTGTCAGGGATTCGCCGCCGAGAAACGCGTTGCTGGCCAACTGATGTTCGGCGATGACCAGTTTCTTTTCGACGGTTCGGACAGCGGTCTGAATGGCGTCCGGGTCTCGGTCGTTCCTGTTCGTGCGTACGACGCGCCAGAAAACAGGAACGGTAAACGCCATCGCGACGTTGATTTTGGCCCATTCGGCCCATTGGTCGATGGTCGCTCTGCGCAACGGGTCACTGGGCCAGAAGGTCTCGTTCCCGTATTTGGCGGCAAGATAACGGAGGATCGCTCCGGTTTCCCAGATCGGCATACCTTCGCCATCCTTCAGTACCGGGATGGTGCGGTTTGGATTCAGTGCAGTGAAACTGTCGGCGTCGAGGCCGCCGAACCGATGCCCGAGATCATGACGTTCAAAAGTGAGGCCAAGTTCGCCCACACACCACATCAGGGCCTGCACGTTCGAAGAAGTCCTGCGGCCCCAGATCGTCAACATCAGACTAGAACAAGCTGCCCTGATCGGGCGCGTCCGGCTTGGGTTTTCGCGCCGACGGTTTGACAGGCGACGCTCCGGTTGTCATGCGGCCATCCGCAAATTCGATTTCCAGAACGCTGTGCCGTGCGGCCTCGGCCTGGGTTGCGACCACGTCCCCATCGGCGCGTACGACCGCATATCCGCGCCCGAGCGTGGCCTTGTAGCTAAGGGTTTCGCGTAGCCGGTCAGTGGCGTCGAGCGTTTGGCGCAACCGATCGATGCGGGTTTTCTGCGCCGTGTTCAGGCGGTCGGACAAGCGAGTCAGGTCATCGCGGCGGCTTTTGAGTTCGCGTTCGATGGGGCGCAGCGACAGGCGCGATGCAAGGTTGTGCCACCGGTCACGGCGTGACGAGACGAAATTGCGCAGCGTGGATGGCCGCAGGTGCGCCGACATGTCCAGCAGCTTGACGCGCCGGTTCTGCACCCCCCGTATCAGGGCATTGGGCAGGCGTTCCGACACCTGATCCAGCCGCTGGCGGGGGGTGTCCAGCAACGTATCCGCACGCGGTAGTGCGCGCGACAGGTCCCGCAGCCTTTGAGCGCGGCGCTGTACCCCGTCCGTTGTCGCGCGCGACAGGCGGGCGCCCTGCTCGCCAGTCCAGGCCAAAAGCTCCATCCGCACGGGAACCGCCAATTCGGCGGCTGCGGTGGGGGTCGGCGCGCGGCGATCCGAAACATAGTCGATCAGGGTGGTGTCGGTTTCATGCCCAACCGCCGAGATCAGCGGGATGTCCGACGCAGCGGCGGCGCGGGCGACGATTTCCTCGTTGAAGCCCCAAAGGTCTTCGATCGATCCACCGCCACGGGCCACAATGATAAGATCGGGCCGAGGCAACGCGCCGCCGGACCCCAGTTGGTTGAACCCCTTGATGGCGCGAGCAACCTCGGGGGCGCAGTTGGCACCCTGCACCGCGACCGGCCAGATCAGCACCTTGCGTGGAAACCGGTCACGCAGCCGGTGCAGGATGTCGCGGATCACCGCCCCCTGCGGCGAAGTGATCACCCCGATGATGTTCGGCAGATAGGGCAGCGGCTTCTTGCGCTCGGGTGCGAACAGCCCTTCGGATTCAAGGGTTTTCTTGCGCTTTTCCAAAAGTGCCATCAGCGCACCCTGGCCCGCGACGGCGACCTCGTCGACGTTGAGGTTGTATTTCGACTGGGCGCCAAAGGCGGTCAGGCGGCCGGTCACGACAACCTCGAGACCCTCTTCGGGGACCACCGAAAGGCTGGCGACCTGCCCTTTCCATGTGGTGCAGGCCAGTACGTTGCGGTCGTCCTTGATGTCGTAATAAAGATGTCCCGAGCGGGCCTGAAATACGCGCCCGACCTCGCCCCGTACCCGGATGCGGCCAAAGCTGCTTTCCAGCGCGCGCTTCACCTCGCCCGAGATCTCGGAGACGGTGAATTCGGGCATGTTTTGGCCCGGTTGGGGGTCGTCGAGAAGGTCCATGTCAGTGTCCTGATTTGCCTGTCGGGCCAGATTAGACGGGTCGGCGGAGAAGGCCAAGCGGATCCCGAGACAGAGGCGTTTTGACCGTTTTGTACTGGGGCACGGAGGGGGATTGACCGTTTTGTACATCGGTTGCTGGCGGCGATGGTGGCGATATCGGAAGGATCGGAGGTGGGCAGACTGCCCACCCTGCGGGGCCTGTCCTCTGGGGTTATTGGGTGTAGCGCATCAGGTCGCTGGCACGGTCGCGGCCAAGTTCGATCCGGCAGGAGTTGATCCCGATGCCGGTCCCCGAGCCACCGCCGAAGGTTGCGCCGACATACGCGCAATGGGCATCGCGATAGCTCGCCCAGGCGTCTTGCGAGGCGGTCAGTGCCGGGGTGGCGACCTTGCGGCCGGTCACATCGTCCAGCTCTTGCGCGGCGGCCATGGCGAAGCCGAGATAGAGCTCGACACTCGCATCGACCCGGTCCAGCGTGTCCGCCACGCAGGCGCCGGTCTCGACCTGGCTGCCGCCGCCGCATTCAGTGGCGGGATCGGCAGAGGCGAAAGATGAAAGAAAATATACCAGAACGATCGGTGCGGCGAGTTTCTGCATGGTGGGTCCTCTATGTGTGCCTGGGTCCAGGTTAGCGGGTTAAGGGCCTGCTGTCTTGGGGTCATGGGGCGACGATGGACACCGGGGAAACAGGAGAGGTGCGGTGGGCAGACTGCCCACCCTGCGGGTGCTCATCTCCGGGATCGTGTGACGTTGCCGCCGTCTTTGGCGCTGGCGCGTCCCGAGCGACCGGGTGTGCGCTTCGGTCCGGGTTGTTTCGCACGAAGGTTCGCCCTAGAAGGCGCGGGACAGGGTCAGGCAGAGCGGAGCGCGTCTTATGAACATCCTCATTCTTGGCAGCGGCGGGCGCGAACATGCGCTGGCCTGGGCGGTGATGCAAAACCCCAAATGCGACAAGCTGATCGTGGCGCCCGGCAATGCGGGGATCGCGAAGATCGCCGATTGTGCCACGCTGGACATCATGGATGGCGGTGCGGTGGTGAGCTTTGCCGAGGAGAACGCCATCGATTTCGTCATAGTGGGTCCCGAGGCACCGCTGGCCGTGGGTGTTGCCGACCGGCTGCGCGAGGCGGGCATTCTGGTCTTTGGCCCTTCCGAGGCGGCGGCGCGGCTGGAGGCGTCGAAAAGCTTTACCAAGGAGATCTGCGATGCGGCGGGCGCGCCCACCGCAGCCTATGCCCGGTTCACGCAGGTTGAACCTGCCGTTGCCTATATCCACCAGCAGGGCGCGCCGATCGTGGTCAAGGCCGACGGGCTGGCCGCCGGCAAGGGCGTGATCGTGGCGATGGATGAGGACACGGCTGTCGCGGCGGTCGAGGACATGCTGGGCGGCGCCTTTGGCGGCGCCGGCGCCGAAGTGGTGATCGAAGAGTTCATGGAGGGCGAGGAAGCCTCGCTCTTTGTGCTGTGCGACGGCGCCGACATCCTGTCCATCGGCACCGCGCAGGATCACAAGCGCGTCGGCGACGGTGATACCGGCCCGAACACCGGCGGCATGGGTGCATATTCCCCTGCTCCGGTCCTGAGTGCCGAGGTCGAGGCCCGTGCGATGGAAGAGATCGTGCGCCCGACCATGGCCGAAATGGCCCGCCGGGGCATGCCGTTTCAGGGTATTCTCTATGCCGGTTTGATGATCAAGGACGGCCAGCCGAAACTGGTGGAATACAACGTCCGCTTTGGCGACCCGGAATGCCAGGTGCTGATGATGCGGCTGGGGGCGCAGGCGATGGACCTGATGCACGCGGCCGCCGAGGGACGATTGGCCCAGGCTCGGGTGAACTGGGGAGACGATCACGCGCTCACCATAGTGTTGGCGGCCGAAGGCTATCCGGGTTCTTACGAGAAAGGCACGGTGATCCGAGGGTTGGAGGATCTGCCCGAAGACAGCATGAACATGGTTTTTCACGCCGGAACGACCGAAAAGGATGGCGCCGTTACGGCAACCGGGGGTCGTGTGTTGAACGTGACCGCGCGCGGGTCGTCGCTGCAGGAAGCCCGAGACCGTGCTTATGCCATGGCAGGGGCGATTGACTGGCCCGAAGGGTTTTATCGACGCGATATCGGCTGGCGGGCGCTCTGAGCCGCCAGCGGCAGGCTCGCGCGCCCTGACGTCGTATCAAAGATGCGCCATAGGCCTTGGGCCTAGCGGTCAGGGTTGATTTCCAACCCGGTATTCTTCTGGAACAAAGAAGGTGAAATCGCGATCCGCCACCGATATGTGGCAATCGTGGCAGTAAGCCACAGCGGCACTGCGGTCACCCGTGGTGTCGCCAAACAGCGATCCATCCGGCATCACCATGACATATCTCCAGTCCCCTGTCGCAGGGCTTTCGCCTTTGGGCAGTTTTTCCATGACGAACAGCGCACCGGGGAAAATGCGGTCTTCGGTGGTGACGGTCATGCTGTCTTTAGCCAGTACCGACCCGGCAGGCAGCGCCTCACCGCTTGTCAGCGTCCCGTAGTCGCCCGCGATCTCGTTGGCGTAGCTGTTTACAAACCGTTGTCCATGTGTCGCGGACACGAAGGGTGCGTCATTGTATTTGGGCCACCTCTGATAGTTCTCGATAATGTCGAGTCGCGAAGCGCCGTATCCCATTTCCATGCGCTTCATGAGGCCCAGATAAACCTGTTCCGCCTCGTCCTTGGACAGCTCTGCCGGGTTTTCGATTGCGAGATGGGCATCCTGACTTTCAGACTGCGCAACCGCAGTAGATATCGCCAACCCGGAAATCAGGCAGATCGAACTGAAACTTACATATGGATGTCTGGCGCTTTTTTTCATTCTGACGATCCAACCAAGCAAAAGGTAACATAAGCCACTGTAACGTGTCTTCACTATCGTGAGAGTTTCGCCGGCATCGGATTTTCCTTCCTGTCGACCGAAATGCGCACGTGACCCATTGGCCAGGAGCAGTTGGCAACTGACCTGCCCCACGGTTGCCGAAACGATAGTGCAACACAAGGTCGGAGACTGTGAATTGGGTTACTTGCAGCTTATTGCGCGGTTGATATTGGCCTTGCTGAAGGGAGCAAGATCATCGCGCACCCAATCACCATCGTGGCGGACCGAGATAATTCGCTGCCAGCCTGCATCGGCCAGGATCATCTCTGGGCCAGACCCGCAATCGCGCAACCCGCCTGAAATGAAATCCTCGCCGATGCGGTGATTGGTGAGGCCGGGCAGGCTGGCGACCTCTTCCAGCATACCGTCGCGATAACGCCAGATGCGCAGGGTTTTGGCCAGGTGAGGACGGTCGATATAGGCGATCTCGACATGTCCGTCGCCGTCCAGGTCGGCGGCGCCGATTGGGGCGAGCCAGCGAAAGCGGGTACCGATATTTGGCGTTGCCGCCAGATAGTCGGGTTTTCCGTTGCTCAGCCCTATGATCAGCAGGCGCGCGCCGTAGTTCTGATGGCTTTCGACGACGACCACTTCGGGTTCACCATCGCCGGTCACGTCCCAAAGGCGCGGTTCGATATCTTCGAAAACCGTTTCCGGCTGAGCATCGATTTCGTATGTCACGCTCAGATGGCCGGTCAGGAGCGATCCTTCGGATCCTCGCTGTCGCTTGACCGTGACTTGAATGGCACCCCATTCCTGGTTGTCGCCCAGAACACCGTGCGGATAGGCCGTGGTAGGCAGGGTATACGTGGCGTCCGAGATGACCTGCGCCTGTGCAGGCAAAAACGGCCACAGCGCCAGAATCGCTGCTGCGGCCGAAATGCGCATCAGATCTGCTTTTCCGGCATCTGCACGACCAGACCGTCCAGCGCGTCGGTGACCTTGATCTGGCAGGTCAGGCGCGAACGGGCCGGATCGGGTTCATAGGCAAAATCCAGCATGTCCTCTTCCATGTCGTCCTTGGCCGGAATCTTCTCGACCCAGTCGGGATGAACATAGACGTGACAGGTCGAACAGGCGCAGGCGCCGCCGCAATCGGCTTCGATGCCCGGGATATTGTTGTCGCGGGCGCCTTCCATCACGGTCAGCCCGTTGGCGACCTCGACGGTGTGCTCGGTGCCGCCATGCTCGATATAGGTGATCTTTGCCATTGCTCGCGTCTTCCTTCTGCGATGTTCCGAACCTTCCTTAGTCAAGCCCTTTAGACGTTTCCACCCTCATTTGCGACCCCTCGCGGCGCGTCTGGACTTTCCTTGCACATGTTCTATTTTTGTTCCCATGATCGTTCTATCCGCTTCCAAGGCGTCCCTTGCCCATGACTGGCCGCGCCCGCCTGCCTGTCTGCCCGCTGCCCGGCTGGACGACCCGCCCGAAGGCGCGCGGGTGACGGTGGCGGGGCTGGTGATCCTGCGGCAGCGACCGGGCACGGCCAAGGGCGTCATCTTTGTTACGCTCGAGGACGAGACCGGCGTGGTGAATATAGTGGTCTGGCGCAAGATCTATGAACAGTTCCGCCGCGCGGTCATCTCGGGGCGGCTGCTGCGGGTGACGGGCCGGATGCAACGGGCGCATTCGGTAACCCACGTGATCGCCGAGGAGGTCGAGGATATCTCGGGCATGCTGGATCTATTGGTGCGAGGGGATGGGTAGGTTCGTTTTGCCGGACGAAGTGAACTTTCGCTGCGGCAGTACGAGTTTCGGCTTCCTGACCCACGACAGACCCGTGTGAATGATGTCGTGGGTGATGCGATAGCGTCATTACCTATTGTGCTGCAATCTCCAGCGCAAGCGGGACGAGCAGCATGGTAAGAAGGGCGTTCAGGATCATACCAAGACTTGCAAATGCCCCGGCCGTTTCGGACATCTGGAAAGCACGCGCTGTGCCGATTGCATGCGAAGCTACCCCAAGCGCGAAGCCTTTCGCACGGTCGTCGGTGATCCGGCAGGCATCCAGAATAGATGGCCCGAACGCAGCGCCGAAGATACCTGTCGAGATCACAATGACCGCAGTGAGACCGGGAATGCCGCCTTGTTTGACGACGATCTCGACAGCGACCGCCGTCGTCGCGGACTTGGGGGCCAATGTCGCGAGTAATATATCTCCTGCATCGTCGAAGATCGGGTAGATCAGAGCGCTTGCAAGAGCGACGAGCGAACCCGTCAACAGCGCTATACCTATAGGCAAACCAGCCTGCCGGATCAGACCGAACTGGCGAAAGAGCGGAACCGCCAGAAGGACGATCAGGAGCGAGAGAGTCGCATCTATTGGCTCCGCTTTCTGGAGGTAGTTGCCGTAGGGTATTTCAAGCACGAGCAGGACTGCCGCGACGAGGCATGTGGCGACCAGAACCGGGTTCAGAAACGCCGAGCGCCCAGAAACTTGCCAAAGCGCGTCGGCGGCACCGTATGCAGCGATTGTAATGCCGATTGCAAACAGCGGTTGAGCAAGGGCCAGGTCCAGAAGCTCGGTCATACGCGTGCCTCCCCGACGACACGTCTGAGAAGACATTGGAAGACAATTCCAGTTGCAACAAGTGTCGCCGCCGTTCCGGCAACGATTGCGATGGCAATGTAAACCCATGACGCGAACAGCATATCGAGGCTTGCCACCACACCGACAGCCGCGGGCACAAAGAACAGGGGAAAGTACGGAGCGGCAAAGTCAAACAGCTCTTCGGATCCTGGGTCCGGCCCGCCCCACACGGTGAATATCATCGTGAGCATGGCCAACCCGAGGGCCGCTCCGGGAAAAGGAAGAGAATATTGCTCGGAAATCACGTCACCAAGAACAAGAAGACAGATGATGATTGCGGCTGAACGGACCATTGAAAGAACCTTGCTTCAATAGGCGGTTCTAAGGACCATCCATGACTGAACCTGGGAGAGCCGCCTCGCGATGACTTGAGGATGCCAGAATTGTTGGTGTTTTAGGTTTACTCATCGGTATACTTTGGAGCATGCCCAGAGACTCCTTTGAAACCCGCGAACGTATCCTGAAGTACGCATTTGCCGCCTTCTATCGTGAAGGCTATGAACGATCGAGTGTCGACGCTATTGCGAAGGCGGCAGGGGTCACGAAGCGAACTCTCTACAATCACTTTCCGTCGAAAGACGATTTGATTGCCGAGGTGATGTTGGCACAAGTTGAGCTTGCGGAACGAAACATCCAGCGATGGTTCCGGTCCAAGCCCAAGACAACAAAGGACGTGATCCGCACCATATTCGGTGAACTGCGCAAATGGTCGAGCTCTCCGGATTGGAGAGGGTCGGGCTTCAGCCGCGCGGCGATGGAACTCGCGTGGGCGCCTGGACACCCCGTCAGGCAAGCCGCGATTGCGCAAAAAACCATTTTGCAGAACTCCCTGACCAAGGCATTGTCCAGGGTCGGCAATCCGAATCCCGAGAAGCTTGCCGCTACACTGGTCGTTCTCTTTGAGGGAGCAATGGTCATGCGCCTGATTCATGGAGAACAGAACTGGATCGATATTGCCGAAGACTCGGCACACGCCATCTCTCTCGACCAAGGCACAGGTCGTTGCGCCCTGACAGGGAACTGAAAAGCACCGCGCATGAAGTGACCTGGATTGCGAAATCAGACACGGTCAATCACCTGATTGCCAAGTACCCGACGGACTGAAAGCGTTCATTGGAGCGGCGCGCAGCATCTGTCAAAATGGGCTCAAAACAGTCCAAGTCAGACTTCGTTGCACAAACATAAACCGTTGCACCAATTTACCGCTGATAACCCTTCACGACGCGGCACACTGCGCAAAATCGACACTGATCGACCCGAATAACTTCGCGTCACCCCCGCTCTTTCCGGTTGAACCGCGCGCCGGGATTTGCCTCTCTGACCGGAACGACGAGGAACACATACATGCCGCACCTCCTGTTCTGGATCGCCGCCGCCTGTGCGTTGGTCTATCTGCCGATGACAACCAACCCCGCGAGCGGTGCCCGAACCGTCCTCAAGACCGCCTCGGTGGCGGGGCTGGCACTGTTGGCCCTGATCCTTGGCGCACCTCAGCTGCTGATCGCGGCGCTTGCGCTTTGTGCACTGGGTGATGCCTTGCTGTCGCGCGAAACGGATGCGACTTTCATGACCGGTATCGGCGCTTTTGCAGCCGGGCATCTGGCCTATATCGCGCTTTTCCTGACCCATCCTGCAACCGACGTGGCCCGGATCATGAACAGCCCCGGCATCGTCTGGACGCTGGTGCTGCTGGGTATCGTAATGGCCACCCTGCTTGCCCCCCGTGCAGGTGACCTGAAGGGTCCGGTTCTGGCCTATATCCCGATCATCCTCGGCATGGGCATCACCGTTCTGGCCCTGCCTGACACCGGTGCCCTGCGCCTGGCCCTGCCCGCCGCGCTGGCCTTCATTGCCTCGGACCTCATTCTGGCCACGGAAAAGTTCCTGCTGCCCAAGGATCACCCGGCGCTGAAGGCAACGCCCTATCTGGTCTGGCCGCTCTACTGGGGGGCACAGGCCGGATTTGTCACAGCCTTCGTCTGACCCTTTGCAACCGCCGCCAATCCGCATTAGGTGAAAGGAACACCTGCGGAGACCAAAGATGGCGTTTTTATCCAAGCTCAAGGACCGGCTGTTCAAATCCTCCTCGCGGCTCGAACAGGGGCTGGACGCGATTGTCGAGGACGGCGGCGAAGAAACGCCCGACCCGGTGATCCCCGAACCCGAGCCTGAGCCTGAGCAGCAACCGGTTCCCGAAGTGCCGGAACCTGCCCCCATACCGCAACCGGTCGAAACGCCCGCGCCGATGCCCGCCGATCCTGTCCCCGCGCCGCCGCCGCCCGAGGACCCGGCGCCCGAGACGCAAAAGGGGCTGCTGAGCCGACTGTTTTCGCGCGGCTCAGACCGCACGGTGGTACGCCGCACGCTTGACGACGACATGCTGGAACAGCTCGAAGAGCTGTTGATCGCTTCGGATATGGGCGTCGATACCGCCCTGCGCGTCACCGCCAATATGGCCGAAGGGCGGTTCGGGAAAAAGCTTTCGACCCATGAAATCAAGATGCTGCTTGCCCAAGAGGTTACCCGCATCATGGAGCCGGTGGCGCGACCCATGCCGATCTATCCGAAACGCCCGCAGGTGGTTCTGGTGGTGGGCGTCAACGGATCGGGCAAGACCACCACCATAGGCAAGCTCGCCAGCCAGTTCAAATCCGCCGGAAAGAAGGTGGTGATCGCCGCCGGCGACACTTTCCGCGCCGCCGCCGTGGAACAGCTCCAGGTCTGGGGCGAACGCGCCGGTGTGCCGGTCCTGACCGCGCCCGAAGGCTCCGACCCTGCCAGCCTCGCCTTCGACGCGATGACAAAGGCACAGGAGGACGGCGCCGACCTTCTGATGATCGACACCGCGGGCCGGTTGCAGAACCGCGCCGACCTGATGGAGGAACTGGCCAAGATCGTTCGAGTGATCCGCAAAAAGGACGACACCGCCCCTCACAATACGCTGCTGGTGCTTGACGCCACCACCGGCCAGAATGCGTTGAGCCAGGTCGAAACCTTCCAGAAACTCGCGGATGTCTCGGGGCTGGTGATGACCAAGCTCGACGGTACCGCCAAGGGCGGCGTTCTGGTGGCGCTGGCCGACAAGTTTGGCCTTCCAATCCACGCCATCGGGGTCGGAGAACAGATCGACGACCTCTCGCCGTTTGACCCCGAAGATTTCGCCGCCGCGCTGACCGGCCTCGCCCGGACCTGAACTTCATCTTTTTGAAAATACTCCCGGGGGTCCGGGGGCAGGCAGCCCCCGGCCATACCGCCCTGCGAAAGGTCAACGTTTGAGCGATTGGCTCATCTCACTCGAAGGCACCGAAGCCGGTCATCAACTGGCCCTTGGGCTGGCGCTGATGGCTGCCTTTTTGCATGCGGTGTTCGGCGCGCTTCAAAAAGGCCGCCACGACCCGTGGCTGTCACGTGGGGCGATCGACGCCTCCTATTGCCTCATGGCGGCACCATTTGCGTTTTTCGTCGTGCCCTGGCCCGAGCCGCACATGTGGCCGATCTTTGCCACGGCCTGGTTCATCCACATTCTCTACAAGGTCTTTCAGGCGATGGCCTATACCAAGGGATCTTATACCGTGGTCTACCCGGTGGTGCGGGGCACCGGGCCGCTGTTTACGGTGATCGGTGCCTATTTGTTGTTCGGCGAAGTGTTTTCGCCGCTGCAATGGCTGGGAGTCGCGGTGCTGCTTTCGGGCATCTTCGGGCTTGCCGCCTATAACCTGCGCTATCTTGAGACCAACCGCGAGACGTTGGCCGTGGCACTGGCTCTGGCGGTTACTACAGGTCTTTTCGTGGCGCTTTACACCACCTACGACGCCTATGGCATCCGCGCGACCGCCGACCCGTTCACTTTCCTGGCCTGGTTCTTCATGATCGACGGATGCACCATGCCGATCTACTCCTTTCTCAGGTGGCGCGCGATGATCCACCGCCCCGCCCCCGGCCCCTTGATGCTGCGCGGCTTTGCAGGCGGTATCATCGCGTTTTTGTCATTCGGAGCGATCATGCTGGCCACCAGGCTCGACAAGGTGGGCGAGGCGGCGGTATTGCGGGAGACTTCCACTGTTTTTGCAGCGTTGATCGGCTGGCTGGTCCTGAAAGAGACAGTTGGACCTCGTCGAATTGCCCTGATGGCATTGATTGCCGCGGGCGCTGTGATAGTTGAGATGGGTGGCTGAGCAACAGGACTGGCAATGGCAGAGAAAAAAGACATCAACCCGCTTTTGAAACAGGTGCTGGAACTAGGGCCGCCTCTGGCGTTCTTTTTCATCTATCTGCGCCTGCGGGATGACAGTTTCCTGATCGGCGGGACCGAGTATTCCGGCTTTATCGTTGCCACCATACTGTTCGTGCCACTGATGTTGGCCGCAATGGGTGTACTTTGGTATCTCACCGGCAAGCTCAGCCGGATGCAGATATTTACCGCTTTCATGGTGATCTTCTTTGGCGGGCTGACCGCTTGGTTCAATGACGAGCGATTCTTCAAAATGAAGACGACACTGGTCTACGGTTTTTTCTCGGCCACGTTGGGCATCGGTCTTTTGCAGGGAAAATCCTACCTGGCTTATATCCTCAACGAGATGATCCCCATGCGCACCGAAGGCTGGATGATCCTGACCCGCCGTCTGTGCGCAGGTTTTGCCGGTCTGGCCATTGCCAACGAACTGGTCTGGCGCACCATGTCGACCGACCTTTGGGTAAAGATCGAAACCTTTGGCTTTCCGCTGGCCCTGATGGCGTTTCTGATGATGCAGTTCAACCTGTTGCAGAATTATATGGACGACCCGGACAGCAATTGAGGCGCCACCCTTACGGCGTCATCACGCGATGGTGAGGAACACCTCCCCGTCGGATAAAACACTTGGTTTACGGCCAAACCTGTGAAAAATAGCTGACCACACTCACTCACACAGGGGGCAAGTCCCTTTCATGACAGCATTTCCTGACACCGGGTTTCTGTCCGACGCGTCTGATCGGCTCAAGGCGATGCTTTCGGCCCAGGCATCGGAAATCGTTCTTGACCGGGGCGATATCCTGTTCGAGCAGGGCGACGACGGCGATGCACTTTACGCCATTCTCTCTGGTACACTCGAAGTTTCCTACCTGTCGATGAACGGGCGCAAGCTGACCCTGGATCTTATGCGGCCAGGCGAGGTGTTCGGCGAGATCGCCCTGTTCGATCCCGGCCCTCGCACAGCGACCGTGTCGGCGGCTGAACCGTCGCGGGTTCTGCGCGTGCGCAGCAGTGATGTGCTGGATCAAATCAAGACACATCCCGAACTTGCGGTGGACATGATCCGTCTTGCGGGTCTTCGCATGCGTTGGATGAATTCTCAGCTGAACGAACAGGTGTTCTTGCCGATGCCTATCCGACTGGCCCGCAAACTGCAGCATCTCGCCCATCTGCAGAACGACCCCAACAAAATGCTCGCCCTGTCGCAAAGCGAGTTGGCCGAATTCGTGGGCGCCACGCGCGAGGCGGTCTCAAAAACTCTGTCCAGCTGGAAGAAAGAAGGCATTGTCGAGGCAACCCGCGGCGGATTACGCATCCGGGATTTCGAGGCGCTTGGCGATCTGGCGGAATCCGATCTAATTTGATTTTTCGCCGTACGGTGTGATCCGGTTCACATACGGAAAATCATGCCCAGCATATACAGATTATGGTTACCGTACCGAGACCGGAAGATCATCCCCAATGTCTGTCCGTACCGGTCTCTCCCTGTAACAGAGCCATATGCTTCGGCATATGGCTCTTTCCTTTTGCGCTTTTCCCAGATCGGGAGACGACACAAAAAGGGCCGGGCAAAACCCGGCCGTTTTCTAAACTATAAAGCGATCAGTCGGCGAGGCTCAGCGCCACGAATCTGGGCTCACCACCACGACGCACCAGAAGCAGCAGGGACTTGCGCCCCGCCTCTTTTGCTTCGTCGATCCGCGCGTCCAGATCGGCAAGCGACGTGACTTTCTGCTGTCCGGCCTCGGTGATCAGGTCACCTGCTCGCAATCCTTTTTCAAAAGCTTCCGACGCATCGTCAACATTGGTCACCACAAGTCCTGATGCGTCCGCATCAAGTCCCAGATCCTCACGCATCTTGTCCGTCAAGGGCATCACGGTTAGCCCGAGAATATCTTTCTCCTCGACAGACGATGGCGCTTCGGAGGATGAGGACTCTCCGTTTTCCTGACGTTCGGCATCCTCGCGGCGGCCGAGCGTCACCAGAACAGTCTGGGTCGCACCATCGCGATACACCACAACGCGAACGGATTTTCCAACAGTCGTTTCGCCTACCTGCCGAACCAGCGCCCGAGTATCCTCGACCTCGACGCCATCGAAATTGACGATCACGTCCCCTGCCAGCAATCCGGCTTCTTTCGCGGGACCGTCCGGCACATCGCTGATCAGCGCGCCGCCGGGCTTGTCCAGCCCCATCGCTTCCGCCATGTCCTCGGTCACGTCCTGAATGCGCACGCCCAGCCAGCCGCGCCGGGTTTCACCGAATTCGCGCAACTGGTCGACCACCTTGACCACCACGTTGGACGCCATGGAAAACCCAATCCCGATTGAACCACCATTGGGCGACAGGATCGCAGTGTTCACGCCGATCACCTCGCCGTCCATGTTGAAGAGCGGCCCACCCGAATTGCCACGGTTGATCGCCGCATCGGTCTGGATGTAGTCGTCATAGGAACCGCTGAGCGCCCGGTTTCGGGCCGAGACAATCCCCGCGGACACGGAAAAGCCCTGCCCCAGCGGATTACCCATCGCCACCACCCAATCACCTACGCGGGCGGTGTCGCTGTCACCGAACTTGACAAACTTCAAGGGGCCTTTCGCCTCGACCTTCAACAAGGCGATATCGGTTTTCTCGTCTGTTCCAATCACCTTTGCAGGAAGGTCCTGCGGCGGCTGACCATCGCCGGGAAAGAACTCGATCAGAATCTCGTCGGCCTCGGCAATTACGTGGTTGTTGGTGACAATATAGCCATCCTCGGAGATCACGAACCCAGATCCCAGAGCATTGCTGCGGCGTGGGCGGTTACCGTTATCGCCATTGCGGTCCTGGAACTCACGAAAGAAATCCTCGAAAGGAGAGCCTTCGGGCACGATGCCCTGCGGGCCGGTCTGACTTTCGATCAGGGTGGTGGTGGTGATGTTGACGACCGCCGGGCTCACCAGATCGGCCAGTGGTGCCAGGCTTTCCTGTTTTGCCAGCGCCGATACCGCCTGCGCCAGCACAAGGAGCGTCGCCAGGAACGCCAGCCACATGAGTCTGACCTTGATCAGGGTATCGTCTTTCCTAAGGGAAATACTGCGTGCTTTCGCCTGCACTGGAGGTCTCCTTGTCACCGCTTTATCCGGCCGCCCCATGGGCAGCCCGTTCTTACTGTCCAATGTAGTCAGTTTGTTTCCGCCCGCAACTCGGGAAAGCAAGGAAATCACCGCCAGTTGAGCCATTATCAGCCAACCGTTCACCTTTACCCAGGTTGGGCGGGTCTCAGTACCCGATCTGTTGCGCGGCCCACAGCAGAATGAACCCCGTAACGACACATAGCAGACCGACATTTCGGCGTGCGCTTTCCGGCAACGTGCGCAGCATCTCTAGCATTCGCTCGATAAGCGAAGGGGCCAGCGCATAGGCCAGCCCCTCGACAATCAACACCAGCCCAAGGGCCAGAAGGACCATGCCCATTACTGAACGGCCTTACCGGTGGGCGATTTCAGATAGTTGAAGAACTCCGAATCCGGGCTCAGAACCATCGAGCTGTTGCCACCTTGCAAGGCGCGTTCATAGGCCGACAGGGAGCGGTAAAACTCGAAGAATTCCGGGTCCTTTCCATAAGCTTCGGCAAAAATGCCGTTGCGCTCTGCGTCGGCCTCACCACGGATGATTTCAGATTCGCGGCGCGCATCCGAGACCAGTTCCACCACAGTCCGATCTGCCTGCGCGCGAATACGCTGCGCTGCTTCTTCACCGCGCGCCACTTCGTCGGCAGCTTCGCGTTCACGCTCGGCGCGCATCCGGGCAAAGGTGGCTTCCAGGTTGGCCTGTGGCAAGTCGGTGCGTTTCAAACGCACGTCGATCACTTCGAGACCCAGATCCTGCGCCTCAAAAATGGCACCGTTTCGAATGCGTAGCATCAGTGCGGCACGGTCTGAACTCAGGATATCGTTCGAACTGACCGAACCCAGAACCTCGCGCGTCTTGGCCCGCAGGATCGAATCGAGACGCGATTCCGCAGTGGCAATGCCGCCGGCACCAACCGCCTGACGGAATTGGCGCACATCAGCAATGCGATACCTGGCAAAGGCATCGACCACCAGGCGACGGTCGTCGAGCGGCGTGACTTCAAGCGGTCCGACCTCGCGGCTCAGGATCCGGTCGTCATAGCGAACAACTTCCTGAATGAGCGGGATCTTGAAGGCCAGCCCCGGTTCTTCCTTGACATCGATCACCCGACCGAATTGCAGCACCAGCGCCTTTTGGCGCTCGTCCACGATGAAGATCGAAGACAGAACCAGAACGACAGCGATCACCAGAACGGGAAGTATGAAGGTTGATTTTCGCATCACTTAATTCCCCTCGCCGGTGCTGCGACGCAGCTCGTTGAGCGGCAGGTAAGGCACAACTCCCTGCCCCTGTCCGCTTATATTCTCGTCGAGGATGATCTTGTCCACATCACCCAGAACCTGCTCCATCCGCTCCAGATAGAGGCGCTTTCGGGTCACATCGGGTGCCTTGGCGTATTCCTCCAAAACCGCGCTGAAGCGGCTGGCCTCACCCTGCGCCTCGTTGACGACGCGGGCGCGATACCCTTCGGCTTCTTCCAGCACCTGGGCGGCTTCACCGCGCGCACCGGCCAGAACCCGGTTGGCATAGGCATCGGCCTGTTTCTCAAGCCGGTCACGCTCCTGCCCCGCCGATTGCACTTCGCGGAAGGCGTCCTTGACCGGCTCTGGCGGATCGGCGCCGTCAAAGTTCACGCGGACGATATTGATGCCCGAATTGTAACTGTCGAGGGTCAACTGAATCAGCTCCTCCAACCGTTCGGCGATGATCGCACGGTCACGGTTGAGAATCGGCGCCAGATCGGATTGTGCGATGATCTCGCGCATGGCCGATTCAGACACCGCCTGAATGGTCTGTCGGGGATCGCGCAGATTGAACAGATAAGCGGCCGGGTCGTTGATGTTCCAGACCACCTGAAAATCGATATCGACGATGTTTTCATCCCCGGTAAGCATCAGACCCGCTTCGATGCCGCGACCGCCGGAACCGATGGTTTCGGTCTGTTCCACCTTGACAGGGATCACCTCGGCCGTGACCACCGGCCATGGCGCAAAGTTCAGACCTTCGGTGCCGATGCCCGAAAACTTGCCAAACAGCAACTCGACCGACTGTTCTTCGGGCTTGACCGTATAGGCGCTTGCAAATCCCCATAGGCCAAGCGCCACAAGAGCGCCCAGCAGAACCGTTCCCTTGGTCAGGGCGGGACCACCGCCACCGCCACCACCCTTGCCGCTGCCGCCACGGCCACCGCCGCCGCGCCCGCCCATCAACACGCGCAGCTGCTCCTGGCCTTTTTTCATCAGCTCGTCGATCTCGGGGATCTGCGGGCCATCGCCTTCGGGCGGGCGTCGCCCGCCACCGTTGTTGCCTCGATTTCCTCCGCCACCCGAGGAGCCTCCGCCCCCCCAGGGGCCACCGCTGTTGCCCGCCATATGTTATCTTTCCCTTGTTTTGGCCCGTGTGATCACGGCGTCCCTTGTAACGTGTATGCGCGCGCGTGCAAATCAAGCACTGCGCACAGGATGCCGCATCGTGACCAGTTCCTCGGCCATGACCGGGTGAACGGCCACGGTCCGGTCGAAATCTTCTTTTGTCGCGCCCATCTTTACGGCGATCCCCGCAAGCTGGATCATCTCGCCCGCGCCCGGAGCCACGATATGACAGCCCAGAACTTTTCGCGTTGCCTTGGACACGATGAGTTTCATCAGAACCCGCTGCGATCGCCCGGCAAAGGATTGCTGCATCGGCTTGAACGATGTTGCATAGACCTCAATCGGCTCCTGCGCCGCCGCCTCTTCCTCGCTCAGGCCCACGGTGCCCATCTCGGGCTGGGTGAAGATCGCGGTCGGAATCAGTTCATGATCGACCGGCGTGGGATTACCCTTGAACACGGTTTCGACAAAGGCCATGCCCTCGCGGATCGCCACCGGAGTCAGGTTGACCCGGTCAGTCACGTCCCCGATGGCATAGATCGAAGGAACCGCCGTCTGACTATATTCGTCGACCACGATCTCGCCCTTGCGGCCGCGTTCGACACCCAACGCTTCGAGGCCCAGATCATCGGCATTGGGCGCGCGGCCCGTAGCGTACATCACCACATCGAAGGTCTGTTCGGTGCCATTGGTGGCTTTGACCCGGATCCCATCGCCATCCTTCGCCATCTCGATCACATTGGTGCCCAAGTGAACGTCAACACCGTTCTGGCACATTTCTTCGCAGATCAGCCCGCGCGCTTCGTCGTCGAACCCGCGCAGAATCTGCGCACCGCGATAGAATTGCGTTGTCTTGACCCCCATCCCGTTCATGATCCCGGCAAACTCGCAGGCGATATAACCACCACCAACGATCAGGATGCTTTCCGGCAGTTTTTCCAGATGGAAAATCTCGTTTGATGTGATTGCCAGATCCGAGCCCGGAAATTCGGGCACCACCGGGCGACCGCCCGTGGCGATCAGGATATGCTTGGCAGTCTTGCGGGTGCCGTCGGCCAGTTCGACCGTGTGCGGGTCGATCAGGCGGGCACGCTGATCGAAGCTTTCGACGCCGTTGTTCTTCAGAATGTTGCGATAGACGCCTTCCAGCCGATCCAGTTCGGCCACCAGCTTGTTGTGAAAGGCGTTCCAGTCAAAGGCACCGGCCTGAATGTTCCAGCCATAGGATTGCGCATCTTCAACCATGGCGGAGTATTCGCTGGCAAAAACCATCAGTTTCTTGGGTACACAGCCCCGGATCACGCAGGTGCCGCCGTAACGGTCTTCCTCGGCCAGTGCCACTCTGGCCCCGGTCTCGCCCGCCGCCACGCGTGCCGCACGCACCCCGCCCGAGCCGCCGCCAATGACGAACAGGTCATAGTCAAAACTCATGGATATCGCCCCTAATCCGCAAGATCGGAAAACAGGTTTTCAGTCTCTGCAAAGTCCATCCGATCCCGCTCAATCGTGCCTTCATTGATGTCACGCACATCGACCCGGCCATCGCCATAGCCGATCACGACCCTGTCACAGATATCAATGAAAAGCCCGTTTTCAACCACGCCCGGGATTTGGTTCAGAACCAGCGCCAATTGCCGTGCATTTCCGATACGCTGCAGATGCAGGTCCAGAATGTGGTTGCCCTCGTCCGTGATGAACGGCGCCTGGCCAGTCATTCGCAGCGAGGTCGAACGACCCAGAACATCCATCGCCACCAAGGTTTCCTCGATCAGCGAGCGGGTTGTCTGCCATCCAAACGGGATGACCTCGACCGGCAGGGGAAACGCGCCCAGCGCCTCGACCTCTTTGCCAGCATCGGCGATCACCACCATCTGGTCGCTGGCCGTGGCCACGATCTTTTCCTGCAGCAGCGCGCCGCCGCCGCCCTTGATCAGATTCAGGTCGCCATCGAATTCATCTGCCCCGTCGATGGTCAGATCCAGCCAACCGGCCTGATCCAGCGAAACCACCTCGATCCCCACCTCGCGGGCCAGCTGCGCCGTCCGGGTCGAGGTCGGCACGCCCTTGATCCGCAAACCTTCCTCGCGCACCATTTCGCCCAGGCAACGCACCAGCCAGGCGGCGGTTGATCCGGTTCCCAACCCAACGCGCATTCCATCCTCGACCATCTCGGCGGCGCGCCTTGCAGCGACGAGTTTGGCCTTGTCGATGGGCGGCAATTCACTGGTCATGGCAGCAACTCCAAAAGCGTAATTTGCGCCCTTATAGGCAAAGAGTTGCGGCGGTGCGAGGGGGCTTGTCCTGCTTTGCTCGCTCGGAGCCCTAATTTTTGCTAGGTTACCCTTGGGGAAACGCGCATGTTGCAATTTGACGAGGCCACGGCCCGAATTCTGGATGACGCCTATCTTGGGGCTGATGTCTCTCGCAGGCGGCGTGAGAGCTTTGACGCCGTGTCACCGAAACCCGATGACCGCATCCTCGATCTCGGTTGCGGTAACGGTTTGATGACGATGGAACTTTCCCGGGCGGTTGGGCCAAACGGAAACGTTACCGGCCTGGATCAGAGCCAGGATATGTTGAGTTCCGCGCGCGACCGTTGCGCCGGACTGGACAATGTGGACCTCATCGAAGGCGCCGCCGAAGCGCTGCCGTTTGGCGATGGGCAGTTCGACAAGGCGGTCTCGGTTCAGGTCTTCGAATACCTCACCGATATGCGTCCTGCTCTGCGCGAGCTTCACCGCGTGTTGCGACCGGGTGGGCGTTTGGTGATCGGAGACATGCATTGGGACACGCTTGCCTGGCATAGCGACGATCCTGAACGGATGGGCCGTATGACCCGCATCTGGGACGGGCATCTGGCACAGTTGGATGTGCCCGCTCATCTGCCGCCACAATTGAGGGAATGCGGTTTTGCCGTCGATGTCATACGGCCCCACACGATCTGCGACACCGACCTGAGACCTGATGGGTTGGCGAACATGATGATTCGACTGATGACGGCCTATGCGACCCAGACCGGAGCGATGCCGGAAAACCGTGCCCTTGCCTGGGCCCGGGAACAGGAAAACCTTGCCGAACAGGGGCGGTTTTTCTTTGCGATCACGCATTTTGTCTGTGTCGCACACAAGTCGGCCCGGTCCGATTGACAAAAGATGTCGCCGAAATGCGCGTTTCCGATGGGAAACGTCGGAATCAGCTGTTTCTCCGGCCTCGTGCGCCTGTAAGTTGCCGTCGATGAAGATGCCTTATCGCCTGCACTATGCCCCCGACAATGCCTCGCTGATCATTCGCCTGGTATTGGAAGAGATGGGCCAGCCCTACGAGACCGTTCTTGTAGATCGCGCACAGCGCGAACA